>NZ_CAMZMX010000006.1:0-181174 GCF_947311875.1 Pseudomonas sp. PARCl1 | reverse complement strand
GTGATCGACTGCCCGGTCGACTACAGCGAAAACGACCGCATCCTCAACAGCGAGCTGCGTGAGCGCGCGCTGGCGGTCTGAGCCTGGGCAGCCCACCTTGGTGGGCGCGTCCTGGCGCCGTGAAAGGGCCAGCGCAATGCGGCCCTGAGTCTCCAGCTGACGCTTTGGGGCTGCCTGCAGGGTGGCCCCAATCGTTTCACCCGCAGGTAGCTGCGCTCAGCCCTCAGCCCGAGGGCCCCGCCAGGCGGCGGCAGACAACCGCTCGACAAAGAAATCGGCCAATGCCTGTACCTTGCGTGGCCGACTCCGCGCCGAAGGGGTGACGAAATACAGGCCGCCCTGGGTCATGCGCCATGCCGGCAATACCCGTTCCAGGCGGCCATCGGCCAGGTAGTGCGCCGCAATGAACTCTGGCAGTTCGGCAAGCGCGACGCCTGCCAGCAACGGCGCCACCAGTGCATCCGAGTTGGTGACCCGCAGCGGTCCTCGCGGTGTTACATCCTGTTGCGTGCCATCGGCGTGGGTAAAACGCCTGACGGGGGCGGCACCCGCGCGCTAGCGAATGGGCCGCCTGTCCCGGGTGGGGTACAAATGTACTCCTTGAGCGCAAGCGCTTGAAGCGGGGTGTGATCAATGCTCTCATCCCGCGCTTGCGCTTATGGGTTTTGAACGATGAACCGTCCGCTTTTTGTCTCTATCGATGGCCCTAAAGGCACCGGCAAGACCACCTTGCTGGAAGCCGTTACGAAAGCCCTCAGGCTGGGCGGGCACAAGGTGGTCCGCCTGTGCGAGAGAAACAACGATCCCTACCGCGGCGATACCATGGCCTTGGTCAACAGGCTTGCCCGCAACCCTTGCCAGGCGCTGGAGCATGAGGTTTGCCAACGCTTTGCCGACAGCCGTGCCTGGATTTCCCGAAACGTGCTGCCCCGGCAACCGGCCGGCAGCATCATCCTGATCGATCGCTGGTACCCGTCGGACGCAGCCTTCCGCCGCAGCGTGCCGTTTGCGCAGATCCTGCAGTTGAACCTTGAGCGCGGCGTGCAGGTGCCGGACCTGCACGTGGGCGTGGTCACCGGCGCCGAAACCTCCTGGGCCCGGGCGGCTGCGCGCACCCGCGGGCTGCGCAGTACCGTCATCCACACCCTGGATGAACAAGTAGCCTGTACCGAGGCGTTCGAACGTGCGGTTGCCGAACAGGGCTGGGTGCTGTGCCGCAATGAAGGCACGGTGGAGCAGGCCAGCTGCCAGATCGTGGCTGAAATATACGCAGTGCTGCGGCAGATGTAGGGCCCACCGAGCCACCCTCGGCGGTAGCCGCATCTCGTGCTCGCGGCGGATGCGAACCTCGGCCGCCTGCTGGCACCACCCTCAGGCCTCGATCGACGAGTGGTGCCCGGTGATCAGCCACTGGTCGTCGATCCGTTCAAAGGTGAACAGGAAGCGCGCGGGCACCACTTGCTGAACGCCTGCTTGGCGATAGACGAACGTATAGAGCCCACCGACCACCACGGTGCCGAGCTTGCGGCTTACCCGTTTCTTGAATACCTGGATGTCACACACCAGCCCATCATTGGCCAGGAAGTTGTCGAAGTAGTTGCGACGGCTGTCGTCGCAGTCCCGTACCTGGTTCGACAGGGTCGGCACCAGGATCGCATCTGGTGCATAAAGCGCCAGCACCTGGTCGACGTCACGCGTGGCGACCGTCGCTGCCCAGCGATACAGCGCAGCCTTGGCCCCCGCCAGGCAGGCCAGTTCAGTGTCGGCGTAGGGTTCGGCGGCAGAAGTGTGAGAAACGCGCATGCGGATTACCTGTAATGCAAGAAGAGGATGACGGGGAAATACCCACTAATATACAGTGTTATAACATAACATTTTAGCAGTGAGTGATGGGTCATGCCGTTCCGGTTCAAGCAGCCAGCCAGTGTCAGCCACGGGGACGCGCGTTCATGAGCCGTATCCTGATCAGAAATGCCCGGCTGGTGAACGAGGGCAAGGTGTTCGAGGCCGATGTCTTCATTGCCCGCGGCCGAATCGACAAGATCGCCGCCAGCATCGAGGGCATGAATGCCCCTGTGGAGATTGATGCCCAAGGCCGCTGGCTGGTGCCTGGCATGATCGACGACCAAGTGCACTTTCGCGAACCCGGCGCCACGCACAAAGGCTGCATGGCCAGTGAGTCACGTGCTGCCGTGGCCGGTGGTATCACCAGTTTCATGGACATGCCCAACACCAGGCCGGCCACCTTGACGCTGGCGGCCCTTGACGACAAGAAGGCCCGCGCTGCCAGCTCATCGGTTGCCAACTACGGTTTTCATTTTGGGGTGAGCAAGGACAACCTGGAGACCGTTGCCCGCCTGGATCCCCGGCAAATTGCCGGGGTGAAGGTATTCATGGGGGCCTCCACCGGCGACATGCTGGTTGATGACCCCAGGGTGCTCGAGCGGCTTTTTGCCTGTGTACCGACGGTGTTGCTGGCGCATTGCGAGCATACCCCTTCGATCATTGCCAACGAAGCCCGCTACCGTGCGCAGTTCGGCGCAGGCATCACGCCAGCGATGCACCCGCTGATACGCGATGCAGACGCTTGCTGGCGCTCGTCCAGCCTGGCGGTCGAGCTGGCAAACCGTTTCGCTACCCGTCTGCATGTGCTGCACCTGACCACTGCCAGGGAGTTGCGGCTGTTCGAGCCTGGCCCGTCGGCCCACAAGCTGATCACCGCTGAGGTGTGCGTCCACCACCTGCTGTTCGATGACCGCGACTACGCAAGCCTGGGCAATCTCATAAAGTGCAACCCGGCGATCAAGACCACTGCCGACCGTGACGCGCTGCGCCAGGCCTTGCTGGAGGACCGCATCGATGTGATCGGCACCGATCATGCCCCCCATACGCTGGCAGAAAAACAACAGCCTTACGGCTTGGCACCTTCCGGGTTGCCGTTGGTGCAGCATGCACTGCCAGCGCTGTTCGAGCTGGTCGAGCAGGGGCTGCTGCCGATCACCCAGCTGGTGCGTAAAACCAGCCATGCGGTCGCCGACCTGTTCGCGATAGAGGCACGTGGCTACCTGCGCGAAGGCTACTGGGCTGACCTGGCCCTGGTCGAACGCCTCGACGCACCCAGACCGGTTGGCCTCGACCCGGTCCTTGCCCACTGCCAGTGGACACCTTTGCAGCACCACTGCCTGCGCCATCGGGTCACGACCACGATCGTATCCGGGCAGTTGGCCTGGCATGAGCACAGCTTGAACGCGCACTGCCAAGGCTTACCGCTGGCGTTCAATGGCCAGCGGCGCTGAAACGCAACCCTCCACGTGAGAACGACTGCAATGACCGAAGACCAATTGCTCCGCATGCCTGAAGCGGCCTATATGGACGCTGCACAGCTGGCCTTTTTCCGTGATCTGCTGCTGGTACAGCGGACTGAGCTGCAAGCGCGAATTTCCCGTGAGTTCGAGTTGATGCAGCAGTTCGAACCCAGCAGCGACCCCTCCGACCTGGGCACCGTGGAAGAGCAACGGCACTGGCAACTGCGCTTGCTGGAGCGGGAGAAAAAGCTGCTGGACAAGATCGACGAGGCTTTGGAGCGTATTGCCCGCGGTGAGTACGGTTGGTGCAAGGACACTGGCGAACCCATTGGTCTCAGGCGCTTGCTGCTGCGCCCGACCGCCACGCTGTGCATCGAAGCGAAAGAGCGTCAGGAACGCCAGGAGCGGCATATTCGCGAGGATTGAACAGCCGTCAGCAAGGAAGCCAAAGGGGCGCGTCACCGCAGCGTTGTAGGCGGGTCTCGCGATGGCCGGCATTCACTCCCCCCGGCCGATTGCTTACACGTGAGCACTCACAACAACAAT
Organism: Pseudomonas sp. PARCl1; assembly: GCF_947311875.1. NCBI lineage: Bacteria > Pseudomonadati > Pseudomonadota > Gammaproteobacteria > Pseudomonadales > Pseudomonadaceae > Pseudomonas > Pseudomonas sp. PARCl1. Next base: position 177,323 of record NZ_CAMZMX010000006.1, on the reverse strand, counting down.
AAGAGTGGCGCGCTGTGACAACCATGGCCTCTTGCAACGGCGTTGCCCATGCGGTTTCGTTGCTGCGTACCTATACACAAGCCGTGTTGAGCTTTACCGCAGACACGCTGGAGTTTCTGCAGCAAAGTGCGCTGTTCACCCTCATGCATGCGCTGCACGCCGATCACGGCGCCGGGTTCGGCCCGCAACCATTGATGCCCCGGCATGTGAAGCGTGCCGAGGGGTATATCCGTTAGCACCTGCGCGACGATATCAAGCTGACAGACATTGCCAGCGCAGCGGGGGTCAGCGTGCGCTCCTTGAGCGAAGGCTTTCAGCGCGCGCTTCAGCAGTCTCCCATGCAGTACGTCAAGGCGCTGCGCCTGGATGCTGCACGCAATGAGTTGCTGTGCAGCGGCTCGGACCGGCTGGTGTCCGAGGTTGCCGAAGCCTGGGGGTTCAACCACCTTGGCCGTTTCAGCGAGCAGTACCGCCGGCGCTTCGGCGAGTTGCCGTCCAGTACCCCAAGGGGCTGATCAAAGGCTCAGGAGTTCGGCCACGGGGAACTGGTTGGTTGTTTTCATTTCGCGCAACGACAGGTTGGACCTGATACTCGCCACGCCGGGCAACTTGCGCAGCACCTTGTCGATGAAGCGGCTATAGCTGTCCAGGTCCCGGGCGACAACTTGAAGCAGGAAGTCGGCTTCGCCCGTGGTGTTGTGGCAGCTCAGCACCTGCGGAGCCGCCGCGATGATCTTTTCGAACTTCGCGGTCGCCTCTTCGCTGTGGTCGGTGCAGGAAATCTGCACGAACGCCATCACCCCCAAACCCAGCTTCTTGCGGTTGAGTATGGCCTGGTAGCCCTCTATCACGCCGCTCGCCTCCAGGCGCTTCTGTTTCCTCCAGCATGATGCCTCACTCAGGCACAACTGCTCGGCCAGCTTGACGTTCGACAGCCTGCCGTCACGTTGCAGCCTGTCCGCTATTGCAATGTCTACCTTGTCCAGTGCGTCGGCCATGCGCCAATCCTTCACAATCAATGAGCTTTCTGAAGGTTTATTTCACTTGCGCACCCATGTCAACCGAACTCTGAAAGGTAATTTCAGCCGTTTTCTTCATACTGATAGCCGCCGAAAAGCGCTGCTCGGGCGCTGCCGGAAGCACGACTCATCCAACCGTTTTCAGCAGGGGTAAACGTCATGAAAGCTGTCGTCTACGAAGCCTTTTCTCAGCCACCGCGCTTGATGAATATCGCCGATCCAAGCCCGGAGCGGCATGGTGTGGTGATTGAAGTCAAAGGCACAGGCGTGTGCCGAAGCGACTGGCATGGTTGGAAAGGCCACGATCCGGACATACAGCTGCCCCACGTTCCAGGCCATGAGCTGGCAGGCGTGGTCGCCGCCGTAGGCGGCGATGTGACCCAGTGGAAGGTGGGTGACCGGGTAACCGTTCCGTTCGTAGGCGGCTGTGGCGCCTGTGCGCAGTGCCACAGTGGCAATCAGCAGGTGTGCCACACCCAGTTCCAGCCCGGTTTTACCCACTGGGGGTCTTTCGCTGAATACGTGGGGATCCATCAGGCTGACCTGAACCTGGTGGCCCTGCCTGAAACCATGGACTACGCGACTGCAGCCAGCCTGGGTTGCCGCTTCGTCACTTCATTCCGCGCGGTGGTGGACCAGGGCAGGGTCGGCGCAGGCCAGTGGGTCGCGGTGCATGGCTGCGGTGGCGTGGGCCTTTCGGCGGTGATGATCGCCCAGGCCATCGGTGCCAACGTGGTTGCAATCGATATCGCGGATGACAAGCTGGCACTGGCGCGGGCACTGGGCGCCGTGGCCACCATCAATGCCAGTCAGGTAGCGGACGTGACGGAGGCGGTGATGGAAATCACCCGGGGCGGCGCACATGTGTCGCTGGACGCATTGGGCCACCCGGCCACGTGCTTCAACTCCATCAACAACCTGCGCCGTCGCGGCCGGCATGTGCAAGTCGGGCTGATGCTGGCAGACCACGCCCAGCCTGCGATCCCCATGAGCAAGGTCATTGCCCATGAGCTGGAGATCTACGGCAGCCATGGCATCCAAGCGCATCGCTACGATGCCATGATGGAGATGATCGGTTCGGGCAAGCTGGCCCCTGAAAAGTTGGTGGGCAAGACCATCAACCTGGCGCAGTCCATCGACGCGTTGATGAACATGGACCGCTTCGATACGGCGGGTGTGACCGTGATTACCGAGTTCTGATACACCAGCAACGGTGGGCTGGCACGGGTTACTGCCGGCGCTGGCCTGAATCGCGGGCAAAAGATAGCCCGCTGCTAGACGGGCCAATGGGAACTGCTATCACACGTAGGGATGGCTCAACGATCGCCCATCGCTTGTGAAAAATGAGTCAAAAAAAGGTGCCGAGCTTGTGATCCCGCTGGGTGGGATGTATGGGTGGGGCCTCATGCTGCTGCCCAAGCTCGAATCCGCTCGAACCGGGTAGCTTCTGCTGGAATGGGCTCACGCGATACCGGGTGGGGGTATGTGGACAGCAGCCAACGCTAGTGGCGCGAAAGGTTATGGTATAACATAAATCATCGCGGTACTGGCCTTTGGCCTTGCCGCGCATTTGTCTGCCACACAACAACCCACGCCCGACTCAGGACTCTCCATGCGATTCCCCCAAGCATCGTTTGCCATTTTCACGGCAATGTTCACACCTGACCTTGTCGCCGGACAGACCGGCACCTCGACCATCACGCTCGGTGACGTGAACATCACCCAGACCGCTGGCGTAGCCTTGAGCACCGAAAACGTGCTGACCTCGGTCGACGTTCTTGGCAGCGACCAGGTGCGCGACAAGAACGTGATGAACAGCTGGCAGCTGTTGGGGCAGATGCCAGGCATCCAGTTGACCGAAACCGGCCAAGGTGCAGAGTCTGGCAAGGTCAGTTTCCGTGCGTTCAACGGCGAGGGCTACATCAACGGCATCAAGACGTTGATCGATGGCGTGCCAAGCAACGTCAACAGCGGCAACCAGCGCTTCATCGACATGATTTTCCCGTTGGACATCGAATACATCGAGGTGGTGCGCGGTACCAACGACCCGCGTTATGGGCTGCACAACATCGGTGGCAACATCAACTTTGCCACACGCCAGGGCGGCAACTATGTCGATAGCCGGGTGACCTACGGCAGCTTCGATACCCGTGAAGTGCAGTTGGCAGTCGGCCACGAGGAGGGCAACTTCGCCCAGAACTACATGCTCGCCAAGCAAGACAGCAACGGCTACCGCGACCACAGCAACTCGAACAAATATGCGTTGGGCGGCAAATGGTTTGTCAACAACGATGACCAGACCTTCCGTGTCGGGCTGATTGCCCGGCTTTATCATCACCAAGCCCAGGAGCCGGGCTTCCTCACCCGTGACCAACTGCACGCCAGCCGCACCCAGTCACCTGCCAAGAACGGCAATGATGGTGACGACCGCGACATGAAGCAGGTGAGTTTGCACAGTGACTGGCAGCTGGCCGATGACCTTAGCTTGAGCAGCAAGCTGTACTACAACAGCTACAACGATGACCGCACTGTCACTTTCACCGATTACCGGCCTGGCAACGCACCTCGCCAGCGACGCCAGTGGGACGAGCAGCAGCGCGGCATGCTCAGCAACCTCACCTGGCGCGCCAACGAGTTGCTGACGCTCGATGGCGGCATCAACTACGAAGAGCAGGACAACCTGTACCGTCGCCTGCGCTACAACTACGGTGTGCCAACCGACTTCGACGCGCCGCCGGCGCGCGTGCAAAATGACGACGCTTACACCCTGCGCAATATCGGCGGGTACGTGCAGGCGGTCATTCAGCCTACCGATGCGCTGAAGATCATCCCTGCCATGCGGGTGGATAAATTCTCCGGCAACACCGAGGTGCTCGGCGGCGCCAAGGCATCCCTGCAGGACTATGGCTGGATCCGCCAACCGAAACTCAGCGTGATCTACAGCCTCACCCCCGAAATCGACGTTTACGCCAATTGGGGGCGCACCTTCCAGGTACTCACCGGATCGGCGGAACCGGCTTACCTGCTGCCCGGGCAAGCCTCGTACGACCCGTCCATCAACACGGGCAAGGAGGTTGGGGTGAAATTCCAGCCGTTCCCGGGTGCCCAGGCGCGGCTTGCGCTGTGGCAGCAGGATGCGACCGATGAAGTCGCGAACATGCCCAGCACCGGTACCACGGTGGGGCTCGGCGAAACCCGCCGCCGTGGCGTGGACATGCAGATCAGCGCACAGCTGGATGAACAGTGGACGGTCTGGGCGTCCCACGCGGTTCAGGAGGCGAAAGTGGTCAAGGGCCTGGCTGCCAACGGCCAGTCGCTGTCAGGAAAAGAAGTGTTTTCCACCCCTCGCTACATCAGCAATGTGGGCGTCGAGTACCGCTACAATGACGACTGGAAGTTCGGCGCGCAGGGGCGGGCACAGGGTAGCTACTACATCGATGAGCTCAACGAGCAGGGTAAGTACGGTGGCTTCGTGGTCGTGGATGCCAGCGTGAGTTACCGGATCACCCCGTCCACCAGCGTGGATCTGCAGGTGAAGAACTTGCTGGGCCGCGAATATGAATATGTCTGGTACGACAACTTCTTCTGGGGCGGCAACGACCAGCCCATGTTCTCGCCCGCCCCAGGCCGTTCGGCATTCGTGTCGTTGAACATGAGCCTGTAACAGGCTGGCCGTGCCACAGGCGAGCGTCTGCTCGCCTGCTCGGGGCCACCGTGGCCAGCCCGCTTTGCCATCAGAAGTCGAACGTCACACCGGCATAGAGTGCGCGCCCGTCACCGGGGGCGTGCAGCGAAGCGTGCGCCCCATCCGGGTCGTACCAGGCGTACTCGTAATAGCGGTTGGTCAGGTTTTTCAGCTGCAGGTCCACGCTCATCGACGCACTGACCTGGTAGGTTGCCCCCAGGTTCAGCAACACATAGCCACCGTAGGTGCCTTGGGTGTTCTCGCGCTCCAGGTAGTAGTGGGTCTGGCCGTTTGCCCAGGCGCTCAGTTGCAGGGCAGGCGTAGCCTGGTAGTTGATGCCGGTATTCCACAGGTGGTGCGGCACATGGTCGATCTCTTTGCCTTTGCTGCCAGGCAAGGCGCTGCTCGGCTCAAGGATCTTCGAATATTGCCATGAGTACGACATCCACATCTCGGTGCGTTCGCTCGGGTGCAGGTTGACCTGCAGGTCGTAGCCCCAGCGCCGTGTCTCACCAACATTGTCCGACTCCCCGCTGGGGTCGTTCAGGCGACGGCTCACTTCGCCAGAGGCGTCCTGACGCCAGTAGGCGAGGCGGCCATCGACCCAGCTGGCCGGGGTGAACTTGATGCCGGTTTCCCAGCCTTCGTTGATCGAAGGGGCCAGGTCCTCATTGCGCGGCGGCACCTTGTAGGCTGCGGCGCCGGTCCCGACCTGGAAGGTGCGGCCCCAGTTGGCGTAGACGCTGGCAAACTTCCAGGGCGAATAGACAATGCTGAGCTTGGGCTGCTTGATCAGCCCGTAGTCGTTGATGTCGTAGTCCTGCCCGGTCATCTTGTTGGTGAAGTCACCGCTGATCTTGTCCACCCGGTAGGCCGGCACGATCTTCAACGATGGGAGCGGCTCGATCTCCGCCTGCACGTAGGCACCGACCGTGTTGAAGGCGAAGTCCTGGTCGCGTGTCTGCGCCTGGCGTACACGCTGCACGGTGCGATAGCGCTCGCTGCGGTTCTGTTGCTTTTGCACATCGCTGCCACCTTCCAGCGCGAAGGCGTGCAGCCAGTCCACCTGTGGCCGCCAGGTCAACGAGGTAATGGCACCGTACTGGTCTTCGTAGGTGTCTCGTTCCTGTTGCGAGCTGGTACGCCAGTATTGAGTCCAGCGACGATCGTCGAAGGTATTGAGGTAGGTCTTGGCTGACCATGAAAGGGTGTCGGCCAGGTCGGTATCGAAGTGTACGCTGACTTGGTTCATCCGCCGCGTCCCCTTGTCCGTGGCGTTGTAGTCATTGCTCATGCGCGGATGATGGCGGGCGTCATCCTCGGTCAGGTAGCCCGCCTCCTGAGCTTCTGACTCGTAGTGACGGGCAATCAGACCAAGGCGGTAGCTGCCATCGTCGGGGGTGTAGAACCACTTCCCGCCGAAGCTGTAGCGCTCGGTATCGGCATGGTCACGGTAGCCATCAACCTGCTGGCGAGCGAAGAAGTAGTTCTGCGTCCAATTGCTGGTCTCGATGCCCTTGGCCAGTTGCACCTCACGCGTATTGAAGCTGCCGTAGCGCAGGCGCGCCTTGTTGTAGTTGCCCCCGGTGCGGGTGTGGATATTGACGTTACCGGCGATGTTGTTGAGGCCGTAGCGTGGATCGCTGGTACCACGCACCACCTCGATGCTGTCGATGTCCATGGGAAACACCGAGTCGATGAAGGGCATGTTGCCGTCGTTGGTGTTGCTGGGGATGCCATCGATCAGCAACTTCACGGCGTTCACTTCGCCTTCGCCATTGAAGCCGCGAAACGACAGCTTGCCCGAGGTGGTGCCCTGATTGAATTCGGTCAGCAACACCCCGGGCGCGCGCCTGAACAGCTCCCAACTGTAGGCCACCGGCATTTTCTCGAGGATGTCGCCGCCCAGGATATCCACCGAGCTGAGCACGCTGCTGGTGGCCAGCGGGCCGCTTTCGGTACTGGTCACGTTGACCGCGCCAAGGGTGAGGGTGGAGTTTTCAGCAGGCAGTGTTTCGGCCACGGCCAGTGTCAGGGGGCTGAGGCTGAACAAAGCGAGCACGGGCAAGGCAGCACGTGCGGTACAACGGAACGCAGGCATGGAAAGTTTCCTGGCTAGACAGTCGGGCAGGGCTGCACACCGCAGGTCACGGGGCAGCTGTTGGCAATCAGCGACGGGTCAGGCCAGGGGAGAGGCGCGGGGGTTGAGCTTTGGCCACTGCTCACGCGGCAGTGGCAACCTGTGGCTGTCACCGAGCAGAAGCGCATCGGGCCAGAACCGCGGGAACAGGTGGCGATAGTAGTCGCTGGCCAGCAGGCTATGCCCGGCATGGCCACAGCAGCAGTCGCCCGCCTGATGTTTCGTGTCCGGCTGTTCATCGAGTTGTGGCAACTCGGCCTTGAGCTGGGCCAGCAGTGACTTGGGCAGGCTCTGTGCACCGTGCAGGCTGCAAAAGCTACCGAGAATCAGGGATTGGCTGTCGACGCGGGGTGTTTGCAAGGCACGGTCAAGCGGCATCGCCAGCAGGTTGAACAGCACGGCGAAGCAGGCGAACAGACAGAGATGCGCACGCGCTCTTGAAAGCATGAATCACCCATGAAAACGTCGCGCGCATTAAGCCGTATTGGTGACGGGCAGTTCAAGTTCCGTGACGCGCTATTTTGTCGCATGCGCTAATGACCGCTGTCGTGTCTGGCGCCATTACAGAACTTGCGCAGGGCTGGAGCTCATTGTCATTTGGGTTTGAACTTGAACCGCGTTAGGATTCTCTAACTAGCACCCCACCCACTTCGGAGTAAGTACATGTCGCGTCTGGCAGAGTTTCGTCAGCTTGAACAAAAACTGGCCCAGCAATTGGCTGAACTTGAAGCGCTCAAAGGCTCGTCCGAGCTGCAAAAAGAAATCGAGTTTGAGACAAAACTACGCGACCTGCTCGCCGAATATGGATACAGCCTGCGGGACATCATCAATTTGCTCGATCCGCAGGCCAACCGTCAGTCAGCACCTGCTGCCACAGCGAAAGCACCGCGTCGTGCCCGACAGGTCAAGCAATACAAGAACCCGCACTCTGGCGAAGTTATCGAGACCAAAGGCGGCAATCACCGCCAGTTGAAAGAGTGGAAGCAGCAATACGGCGCTGATGAAGTCGAAAGTTGGGTCGCCCGCTAACTCGTACCGCGCACAACTGATCAAGTGGGGCCGCTCTGTGCCCCATCGCCGGCAAGCCAGCTCCCACAGGAACAGCACAGCCCTCAAGCATTGCACGGTCCTATGGGAGATTCTATGGTTCCTGGCAAGGGTAGCCGGAGCATCTTCAGCGCCTGTGAGATCGAGCGCCGCGCGGGCGGCGCTCGATCTCACAGGCACTGCATATCTTGTGACAAACACCTATCAGCCCTGATGCGCCCCCTGTGGGAGCTGGCTTGCCGGCGATGGGCTGCGCAGCAGCCCCATTGGGTGTGTTACATCACACTCAAGTGAACGTCCCGCTAGCGAAGGTTCTCTGCTGCCTGGCGTTTGTGCCGATTTTCCAGGGTCAGCTTCCCAGCGAGATACAAGCCCATTACAATCGCGATGAATTCCTATTCTCGTTTTCGCGTGGGTAACAAGATGTCCGGATCGGTCACGGAAACGACGCACCATCAACACCTGCACAGACTGTATCGGGATCACAATACGTGGCTACGCGGCTGGTTGCGCGAACGTTTGAGTAATTCGGCGGATGCTGCCGATCTCGCCCAGGACACGTTCGTACGGGTAATGGTCGCGCGCACCGCCCATTCGCTGCAGCAACCGCGTCATTACCTGGCGACCATCGCGCGCGGGTTGGTCATCGACCTGTATCGCCGCCGCAGCCTGGAGCAGGCGTACCTGCAAGCATTGGCGTCCAGGCCGGACGTTCATGCGCCCTGTGCCGAAACCCGGGCAATCATTCTGGAAAGCCTGCTGGCCATAGACCGCATGCTCGACGGCCTGGGGCTGCGTACACGGCAAATATTCCTTGCTGTGCAACTGGATGGGCTGACGTATGAGAAGACCGCCGAGCGTTTCAATGTGTCGGTCAGCACCGTGCGCAAGCACCTGGCCAAGGGCCTGATGCACTGCCTGTTGATGGATGGCGAATGAACCAGGTACTGGCCCAGGCGGTTGAATGGCATGTTCGTCTCAATGACAGCAGCGCCACCCAGGCCACCCGCGCGCAATGGCAGGCCTGGCTGGATGCCGACCCCGTGCATGCACAAGCCTGGCAGCGTGTAGAGCGGTTGCAACAACGTTTGAGCCTGGCACCCGCTGGCGTGGTCTCCACCACCATCGAGCAGGCACGCCAGCATAGAAGGGCGGTACTCAAACAGCTGGCCGTGCTGCTTGGGGTCGGTGCAACCGGCTGGGCAGGCTACCGGGCTTCGCCCTTTGCAGCCGACTACAGCACGGGCGTCGGCCAACGGCAGCGGCTGACGCTGGCCGATGGCAGTGTACTGGTGCTGGATACCGCCACGCGGGTGGATGTGCTGTTCGATGCCCAGCAACGGCTGATCGTGTTGCGCCAAGGTGCCATTCTGGTCGATACCGCAAAAGATGCTCGCGCCCTGAGCGTGCAGACTGCGCAGGGGCGTGTCGAGGCGCTCGGTACCCGATTCACGGTGCGTCAGGACGATGGCACTACGCGGGTTGCCGTGCAAGCGTATGCCGTGCGGGTCAGGCCGCAACTGGGCCTCGGCCAGGCACTGCGCGCTGAAGCGGGGCAGGCCGTGAGCTTCAGCGCAACCACCATAGGGCCCCTGCAGCCAGCGCCAGAACAGGGCTCTGCGTGGGCGCGCGGCATGCTGGTTGTCGTGGACTGGCGCCTGGATGCGGTACTGGCCGAGCTCTCCCGCTATCGCCACGGTGTGCTGAGCTGCTCGCCTGATATCGCCGGCCTGCGGCTCTCCGGCACTTTTCTGCTCGACGATACCGAGGGCGCGCTGGCCAACCTGGAGGCCTCACTGCCGGTTCGGGTCCGCCGCCTGACCCGTTACTGGGTAAGGCTGGAGCGCCAGGCGGCATGACGGTGAATTTTTCTGCATAGAGGGGTAACAGATTTTCATTCCTGTTTCGGCTCTACCTGCATGTGCGCATCAGACGCACCCATTGCCAACGCTGACAGGAAACTTTTCATGCAAGTACGCCCCCTCTTTTCTGGCCTTTGCGGCCAACCCACAGCACGGGCTCTGTGCTTTGCTGGCGCCGTACTGGCGGTAACGCCTGCCTGGGCCAAGCCGATCGACTATGACATCCCCGCAGGCACGTTGGCCGCCACCTTGAGTCAGCTCGCTGCCGCCAGCGGCGTAATGATCACCTTCAGCTCGGAACAAACAGCGGGCTTGAGCTCGCCAGGGCTGCACGGTAGCTACGAGGTGGAGCAAGGTTTCGTCCACGTGCTTCAGGGCAGCGGGTTGCGCATTGTGCAGGCTGGCGAAAAACGGTTCGTACTCGCCAGCATGGAAGCCGGCGGGGCCCTGCAGCTGGGCGCTACCACCATCGATGCAGCAGGCCTGGGCGCCATCACGGAAGGGACCGGCGCCTACACCACGGGTGCCACCAACGCCGCCACTAAGCTTGCCTTGTCATTGCGCGAAACCCCGCAAACGGTCAGCGTGATGACACGCCAGCGCATGGAAGACCAGCAACTCACCACACTGAGCGATGTGCTGAAACAGACGCCAGGCCTTTCCGTGCAGAACATCGACAGTGAACGCGTGAACATCTATTCGCGTGGGTATGCCCTGGACAGTTACCAGTTCGATGGCATCCCGACCACCTTGATCGTGCAAACCAGCGCAAGCCCGCAGAGCCTGATCGATACCTCGGTCTATGACCGGGTCGAAGTCGTCAGGGGCGCCACCGGTTTGATGACCGGTGCCGGCGACCCCTCTGGCAGTGTCAACCTGGTCCGCAAGCGGCCAACCGCCGGGTTCCAGGGCTCGGTCAGTGCCGGCGCAGGCTCGTGGGACACGTATCGCACCGAGGTGGATGTGTCTGGCCCACTGACCACCGATGCGCGCTTGCGCGGCCGCGCCGTCATGGCTTACCAGCAGGGCAACAGCTTCATTGACCACTACCAGCAGGAGAAACAAACGTATTACAGCATTCTGGAAGCTGACCTCACCGACAGTACGCTGCTGACAGTCGGTTTCGACTACCAGAAGAATGACCCGCGTGGCGTATCCTTCGCCAGCTTCCCGTTGTTCTACAGCGACGGCGGGCAGACTGACTTCCCACGCTCCATCAACGCCGGGGCACGCTGGAGCTATCGCCAGCAGAACACGCTCAATACCTTCGCGACCCTTGAGCACGGCCTGGCCAACGACTGGAAACTGAAGCTGGCCGTGAACAACATGTACAGCACCCGGGACTATTCGCTGGCTTCGCTCAGTGGTGGGGCACCTGACCGTGAAACAGGTGAGGGCGCCTACCTTTACGGGGGAGATGGCTATGGCTCCCAGCGGCAATTGGGTCTGGACGCCATGGCCCAGGGGCCGTTCCAGTTCCTGGGCCGCGAGCATGAACTGGTATTGGGCCTGAGTGCTTCGCAGTTTAACGACTACAGCGACCCGGACGATGACGACCTGGAGATGCGCCCGGCCAATATCCATACCTGGGACAACGACACCGAGCGGCCGACTTCGGTCGGTAAACTGATGAATGACGACACCACGATTCGCCAGGATGCGGCGTACATGGTGGCACGCTTCAAGCCGGCGGACGATCTGTCGCTGATTGTCGGTGCCCGTGTCGGTGACTACAGCTACAAGAAGAAAGCCATCTACAACCCGCCTTACACGCGTTCGTCCAGCACTGCCGAAAGCCGTGAAAGCGGCTTCATAACGCCTTATGCCGGGGTGGTGTATGACCTCAATGACATTCATTCGGTGTACGCCAGCTACACGACGATCTACAAGCCCCAAGCCCTACGAGAGCAAAACGGCAGGAACCTGGAGCCGAGGGAAGGGGACAACTACGAAGTTGGCCTGAAAAGCGAGTTCTTCGACGGCCGCGTCAACACGGCCATTGCCCTTTATGGAATAAAACAGGACAACCTGGGGGTTCCCACGGGCGAAACCGTGGAAGGCACGGTGCGCGAGTCGGCCTACCGCGCGGTGGCCGGCGCGAAAACGCGCGGTATCGACATGGAAATCTTTGGCGAAGTGCTCCCGGACTGGAATGTCAGCGCAAGCTACAGCCATAGCGTTACCAAGGATGCCGACCATGAGCGCATCAGAACCGAAGCACCGGCTAACTTGATAAAGCTCTGGACGACCTACCGTCTTCAAGGGGACCTGAACCCATTGACCATCGGCGGGGGCCTGAACTGGCAAAGTGGCATGAGCCTGACGACGAGCCAGGGCAAGGCGACGCAGGAACAGTATGCCGTGTTCAACGTGATGGCGCGTTATGACATCACCCGGCAGCTGAGCGCTTCTGTCAACGTCAACAACGTGTTCGACAAGCAGTATTTCAGCGCCCTGGACCCGACCTTCTTCACCGGCTACTACGGTGAGCCACGCAATGTCATGTTCAGCACCCGGTACGCTTTTTAACGCGGGGAGGGTGCAGGCCCGCCGACGCCTCAGGCCAGCCTTTGCAGATAGCCCGGCGCGTCAGGTTCTTGAGCCTGGCGATCCTGCTGAACTGGTCGGCTATCCAGGTGTTCAGCGTGCTGGGCACGTCGGTGATCGTGAGTGTTCACAAGCTGTCGTTCGAGAACTCCTTGTGGATCCTGGTGTTGTCCAACCTGGTGGGCTTCATCGGCTACCTGGTTCACGGTTGGCTGGGTGACCGAATTGGCCGGCGCCATTGTGCATGCCATGGGGCCGATCGGCGCCATCGTCGCCGGGCTGGGGATTACCAGCGTGTTGTCCACTGGCGGTGAATGGCACAGCGCGGCGCTCGGGTTCGGCGCGCTGCCTTGCTTCCTGTCGGGCTTGATCATGCTTGCCGCCCGGCATGTCGAACCTCTTTCAGTCAAATAACCAGGAGTTGCCGGGGAAGGCGGCGCACTGGTGGCCATTTCGTCGATTGCCGGTGGCGTGTATGGCTGGCAGGACCACGCGCATTACGCAGCGGCCAAGGCTGGGGTGCCCGGGCTGTGCCGCTCCCTGGCGGTGGAATTTGCCCCCAGGGGCATCCGTTTTGAAACCCCGCTGGTGAAGGGGATCAGCCAGGCGTGGAAGGTTGCCAAGGCCAAGGAGCTGCCGTTGGGCCGCTTCGGCAAGGCTGAAGAAGTGGCACGGATCGCCGTGCTGTTGGCGAGCGAGCCTGGCGGCAACCTGTTCGTCGGGCAAACCCTTAACCCCAATTCCGGCGATGTAATGCCTTGAGGTGAGCCATGTGTGGGCAGCCGCACCACGGCGGCGCCCAGGTGTGTGCACTGGAGTACGACATACCGCTGGACTGGCTCGCCTTCGGGGTTTGGTTGTCGATGCTGCTAAGATGCCACGGAGACCGAATTCTGCGGGTCGAAGGGATCTTGAATGTGATCGATGCTGAACAACCTATCGTCATTCACGGCGTACAGCACTGCCTGCATCCGCCTGTGCATCTTCGCCAGTGGCCAGGGCAGGCGCGGCGCTCGCGCCTGGTGCACATCGACAGTGTCTGGTCGCCTGCCTTGATGCAGCTGCACCGCGAAGGCATTCAGTACCGCCAGGCCGTGCCCAGGGAGAGTTATCGTGGCTGGTTAGGTGGCCTGTCGTTGTCCCGTGCCGTTGAGGGTGGGGTGAAAGATGCGGCCTATGCCTACCTGAACTGGTGGTTGGCAGGTTGGCCAGGCCCGATGATGGCCCGGCAAGGGTCCTACATTTCCAATCCACTGCGCGCGCGCGATCACCTGTCGGCGGCTGAGTGGGATTACTGGTACGAGGGCAAGCCAGCCCGCGAGCAGTTGCTGGGCAGTGATGGCGAACCGCTGATCGAGCCTGGGCAGCTACGCGAAGGGGGCGCCTACGCCGAGCGTGTGGGCCGTATCAGGGTCTGGAACTCGGTGATGGATGAGCATAATTACCTGGTGCGCAAGTGGGCTGATTTTTTGCGGGCGGGTAGATGAGCCGGTCGCAGACCGGCGCCAAATACCCACGCACGCCGGACGGGCGCTATTTCGTCGTCAACGGCCAGCTCTGGCGCTGCAGCAACCCTGCGCTTGCAGACGAAGCGCGCCAGCACCTGGTGGGCGCGTTGATGGAGGCGCGGCGGGCCGTGAAGCAGGCAAAAGCCTGCGACGATGCAGCCGCTTTGAAGCGGGCCAGGGCAGCGGTCAATGATGCCAAGGTTGCATTAGGCGAGCGTGGGCCGGTGTGGTGGGATGACGGTAGCCCTGATTACAACCGCTACAAGGCTACCAACACCCCTTATGCTGCCTGGTACAACCGGCTGGTGGCGCAGCCGTGAAGGCCTTTCACCGTGCGGCTAGGGCCGCGAACGTTGCCAGCGTTCAGCGCCGAACCGATCTGATATGGAGCCTGGCGCCTGCCGGCGCTCGGTGAACTTTTACCAAGGTGGACGACTAGATGCTTTTCGTGGTGCTGCTTGGGGGCAAACACCCCCAGGCAAAGATTGAGGTTCACGACATTGTGTTTGCGGCCGCGGATACGCTGGAGCAGGCATACCCGCAACTACGGGACGGTTGGTTTGGCAGCCCCAAAGGCGTGCACATCGATGCCTGGATGGCGGTCGATGGGGTAGACGACTGGCGCATCGAGCTCAGCCCGCTGGCGCCTTCTGCTGAATCCCTGCGGCTCTATTTCATCAACCTGGGCGGGTACGACGCCCAGGCTTTTGGCGAGGCGCACGAGTATCTGCTGGTGGTCGCGAAGGACAAACGAGAGGCCATGGCGAAGGGCAAGAAACAGGCCATGGCGCATTGGTCGCAAGCTCACAATGATGCAGTGCTGGATGTCGACGACTGCCTGCCCATTGACCAGGTGGGCGGGCGTTTCGTGCACCTTGTCGAGGGGCCGCATGCCGGGTTACGCCGACGGAATCAATACATTGTCCTTTGATAACGGTCGCGGCAGTCAGCTTGCTGGTAGAGGCATGGTCAAGCTCGTTGTAAGCAGCAGCGGGTCACGGATGACCATCGTTTCAGCCAGCCCCCTCGCTACTGGGGGCAGGTTTCAAGCGTGCTACACGACCTGATCTGTTGCGGGTACGGCGTGTGCCAGATCTGCAGCATCGGGCCGAGCATGCAGGAGCACGACAGGCACCGATTTCGCGGCGGGCACTTTGCTTCGCTTGGCATAGTGCCACAAGGGCACGAGCGCATTGGCCTCGGGGTAGTAAGCGGCGGCGCAGCCCACCGGTATGTCATAGGCGATAATCTGAAAAGGGCCTGCCTCGCGGCGAACTGTCGGTTCCACAGCTGTACGCAAGCGAACCCAGCCCCCCGGCACGAAGCCCAGGCGGACGATATCGTTGCGGTTGAGGAACACCACTTTGCGCGTGCCCTTTACGCCCCTGAAGCGATCGTCGTAACCGTACACGGTGGTGTTGAACTGGTCATTGCTGCGCAACGTCATCAGTTGCAGGACATCACGGCCGGCTTCGCCCGTCAGCACGTCGTCGTCTTCATCCAGCGTGCCTGGGGTAATGAACTGCGCCTTCCCTGAAGGCGTGGCCCATTGCCGCTGTGACACGCCCAGCGGGCGATGGAACCCGCCGGGCTCCCACATCCGCGTCTCGAAGTCATGGAAAATACTTGGATAAACCTTGCTGATGGCTTCACGAACCAGGGCATAGTCGTGCTTCCAGTGTGCCCAGGGAATGGCGACCGTGTCGCCCAGCGTCGCCAGGGCCAACTCTGCGATGATCGCCAACTCCGAGCGTAGCTGCTCTCCTGCGGGTTCGGCGTGGCCGCGCCAGGCGCGGATGCAGCCGGTGCTGTCTTCAGTGGTGTAGGTTTGTTCGACGCCAAGCTGCCGGTCGATCTCGATCCTGCCCAGGCAGGGCAGCAGCCAGGTGCTTTCACCAGGGACCAGGTGGGTGCGATTGAGCTTGGTTGCGATCTGTACACTGAGGCTGAGCTGGGCCCAGGCGGGTTCCACCCGGCTGGTATCGGGCACGGCCCGCAGAAAGTTACCGCCAAGCCCGATGAACCCCTTCACACTGCCATTGAGAACGCCCTCGCAGGTGTCGACCGTCGCCAGGCCCTTGTGCTCCGGAATCTTGAAGCCGAACAGCGACTCGATCTTCTCCCCGGGTACTTTCGCAGGGTCCTCGGTGATGCCTACCGTGCGTTGGCCCTGTACGTTCGAGTGCCCTCTGACCGGGCAGATACCAGCCCCTGGTTTACCGATATTCCCGCGCAGCAATAGCAGATTCACCAGCATCTGCACGTTGGCCACCCCGTGCCGATGCTGGGTCATGCCCATGCCATAGACGATCATCACTTTCTCGCTGCGCGCGTAAACGGTGGCCGTGGCCTCCATCGCGCTTCGGCTCAGGCCGGACCGTCGCTCCAGTTCAGCCCATGTGTATTGCCGCACCCGCTCCATGAAATGGCCCAGGCCGTCCGTATGTTGTGCGAGAAAATCGTGATCGAGCACCGGCGGCTCGCCATTGCTTTTGGACCTTTCCTCCATTTCCAGAAGCGCCTTGGCCACCCCCATGACGGCAGCGGTGTCACCGCCGATGGCCACTTGGTGGTATTGAGTGCTGATGACTGTGGATTGCGGACCGAGCATTTCAGTGGGGGACTGGGGGTTTACAAAACGCTCCAGACCACGTTCCCGGATCGGGTTGAAGGTGATGATCGGGACGTTGCGCTTGCGCACCTCCTGAAGCGGGTGAAGCATGCGCGGGCTGTTGCTGCCTACGTTTTGCCCGAAGAATAGAATGCAGTCGGTATGCTCGAAATCGGCCAGTGAGACCGTGCCAACCGGGACCCCGATGCTTTCCTGCAGGCCAACCGAGGTACTTTCGTGGCACATGTTGGAACTGTCGGGAAGATTGTTCGTGCCATAGGCACGAGCGAACAACTGGTAGATGAACGATGTTTCCAGCGATGCGCGCCCTGATGCATAAAAAACGACTTCGTCGGGGCTGAGCGCGCGCAACTGCGCGCCGATGGCTTCATAGGCTTGCTCCCAGGTCACGACCTGGTAGCGATCAGTGTGCTTGTCGTAACGCATTGGGTGGGTTAACCGGCCATGCTGCTCCAGGTCAAAGTCCGACCAGCCGCGCAACTCGGTCAAGGAGTGGGCCCTGAAAAAATCGGGCGAGGTGCGTCGTGACGTCAATTCCCATGCCGTGGCCTTGGCACCATTCTCGCAAAATTCCAGGGCATGAGGGTCGCCTGGCTTGGCCCAGGCACAGCTCACGCAGGCGAAACCCTTGGGCTTGTTCAGCTTGAGCAGGGCGGTTGTGCCTTTGATCAGTGCCTGCTCGCGCCAAAGGACATTCAGCACGGAGTGGGCCGACCCCCAGCCGCCCGCTGCAGAGGTATAGGGCCGAAAATGTGATGTGCCGTGGATCATCTTCATGTCGACCTCGCCTTGCCATTTAGTGTGTCTAAACGCTACGAGTACTGAGGAGCCTCTAAGTTCGAAGCGATTCGAGGGGCTGCTGGGAACCCTGCGCTCGCAACGGGGGGGCGGATGGGGAGGGGCGCTCACGCGCCCTTGATGCTCAGGCCCTCGCGCCCTGGCACCGACAAGTTGGCTTGTTGCGGCAATGCGGTGACCTTGATCGCCCGCACCGGTACCGCGAATTTGGCGCCCACTTTGGAAAAGCGCTCAAGCAGGTGGAAGTTAATCGCCTGCTGGATGTCCATGTACAGGTTGTAGCCCGGGTCCTGGACGATGTATACGCACTCGAACTCCAACGCTTCCTTGCCAAAACCACGCAAATGAGCACGGTCGAAGCGCACCTGCGATTGCGCCTTGATAGCCTCCTCAACGATGCCAGGGGCTTTTTTCACGGCCTCCGTGGGCGAGTCGTAGGACAGGCCAAACTCGAACACAATGCGGCGTTCCTGCAGGCGTTTGTAGTTCTGGATCGTGCTGCTGATCATGCTGGCGTTGGCCATGACGATCTGCTCGCCACCCAGGCTGCGGATGCGTGTGGTTTTCAAGCCCACATGTTCAACGGTGCCCGCCAACGGGCCAATGACGATGAAGTCGCCTACCTCGAAGGGTTTGTCCACGGCGATTGACAGGGAGGCGAACAGGTCGCCGAGGATATTCTGCACGGCCAGCGCCACGGCGATGCCGCCGACGCCAAGGCTGGCGACGAACGCGGTGATGTTGACGCCCAGGTTGGACAGCATCGCCAGTACCACCACCGACCACAGCAGCACCCGCGCCCCCCACGCCGACAGGGTGGCCAGTGCGCTGGCCTGGGTAAGACCGTCGGTGCGTTGACCGGCGAAGTAGCGATCCAGCCCCAGGCCGATGGCGCGGTTGGCCCACAGCCCGATTTGCAGGGCGGCGACCACGAACCACAGGCTGCTGACCCGCGTCAGCCAGCGTTCGGGCAGGTCGAGCATGCTCAGGCCTACCAGCAAGGACGCGAGCAGTAGCAGGAAGTTGCTGGTGCCGGCCATCACCTTGGCCAGCACATGGCTGAGCACGCCGTCGTGTTCGGCCCAGCGCCGGATGCGGTGCAGCAGGAAGCTGATGGCTGCGCGGGCGACCAGGAAGGTCGCGATGGCCACCACCAGGGCCAGCAGCCAATTGAGTATGGAAATTCCGAACAAGGTAGTCTCGGTGAACAGGGCTATCAGGCGGTCATTCATGAGCAGTGGGTCTCCTGGGTGACTGGATTGATATGACGGTCTTTTCATGGGATGCCCTGACGGCGCCATAGGTCGATCGGATTTCAAAAACCGCACGGCGGCATGCTCAGTGATAGGTATGGGCCCCAGCGCGCCGAGGGTAGCGGCGATGGAACAACAAGTGCACCTGGCGACTCCATTACAGCAACGGCGAGCCATGGAGTGCCATGATGATCCACGTGGGATGCGCGGGCTGG
This sequence comes from Pseudomonas sp. PARCl1, assembly GCF_947311875.1. Taxonomy (NCBI): domain Bacteria; kingdom Pseudomonadati; phylum Pseudomonadota; class Gammaproteobacteria; order Pseudomonadales; family Pseudomonadaceae; genus Pseudomonas; species Pseudomonas sp. PARCl1. Next base: position 158,617 of record NZ_CAMZMX010000006.1, on the reverse strand, counting down.
AGCTTGCCGCGCCAGTACGCCGCGGCGTTCTTGCAGCCGGGTAGCCACCTGCAGCGCTATGCCGCGCGGCTGGGTGCCGTCGAGATCAACAGCTCGTTCTACCGGCCGCACCTGCCGGCGACCTATGCCCGGTGGGCTTGCGCTGTACCGGCGGATTTCCGATTTGCGGTGAAGCTACCCAAGCACATCACCCACGAGTTGCAACTGGAATGCTTTGAAGCAGCGCTTGATGCGTTTCTTGGGCAATGCCAACACCTGGGTGACCGCCTTGGCTGCCTGCTCGTACAATTACCGCCATCGCTGGCCCATGATGATGGCCGCGACCGGCGTTTCTTTGAACGCTTGCGCCAGCGCCATGCCGGGCCGGTGGCAGTCGAACCCAGGCACGCCAGTTGGCAAGCGGCGCAGTCGATGCTGGTCGACTTGCATATCGCTCAAGTGGCGGCGAGCCCTTCGCGTTTTGGCACCGACGCACAACCCGCGGGCTGGCCAGGCTTGGTCTACTGGCGCCTGCACGGCGAACCGCGGATCTACCGCAGCGAGTATTCCCAACAATACCTGCTACAGCTGGCTGAACGGCTGCGGCGCAGCCACGCTGCCGGTGCGGCAACATGGTGCGTCTTCGACAACACGGCTTCGGGTGCTGCGCTGGGAAATGCGCTGGCGCTCGAAGGGTGTCTGAGTTAGGGCATTCTGCGGTCGTCGCAAATCATCTTGCCTATTGCGTATTTTTTGGCTTCAGCTAACTTGTACAAAAACCTGTACATGAATGAGGTCTTGTACATGTATTGCGAGTGGCATCTGACGCTTTATTTTGACGGGGCCTGCCCATTGTGTGCCAGGGAGGTCGCATTTCTGCGCAGGCGTTGCACGGCAGCAAAGCTCATTCTGGTCGATATCGACAGCGATGAGTTCGATCCCATACCGCTGGGCCTGACGATTGAGGAACTACGGTCCTGTTTGCACGCAAGGTTCGCGAATGGGCAGTGGGTCACCGGCTTGGACGCGACCCTGTGGGCCTGGCGTGCTGCTGGTTTGGGTCTTTGGGCAGCACCCTTGGCGTGGCGCCCGTTGCGTCCAGTGCTTTCGGTTCTTTACAAATTGTTCTGTCGCTTGAGGCCAAGTCTGGCCTGGTTACCCCATCCCGATGGCGGGCAACGTTGCAAAGGTGAGGCCTCCAAATGTCACATTCGCTAGCCGAGCACTACCGTGAAATCCTTGTTGGCGTGGGTGAAAACCCGCAGCGCGAAGGGCTTCTGGATACGCCTCAGCGTGCTGCCAAAGCGATGCAATACCTATGCAATGGCTATACCCAGAGCTTGAGTGAAATCGTCAACGGGGCGCTGTTCGAAAGTCAGAACGACGAGATGGTTATCGTTCGCGACATTGAACTGTACTCGTTATGCGAGCACCACATGTTGCCGTTTATTGGGAAGGCACATGTCGCGTACCTGCCAACAGGGCGAGTACTAGGGCTTTCCAAAGTAGCGCGCTTGGTGGACATGTTTGCCCGCCGTTTGCAGATTCAGGAAAACCTGACCAGGCAGATTGCCTGTGCCATGCAGGAAGTGACCGATGCGGCAGGGGTTGGGGTGGTTATCGAAGCCAAGCACATGTGCATGATGATGCGTGGTGTAGAAAAGCAGAACTCGGTGATGATTTCCTCGGTCATGCTAGGCGAGTTCAGAGACTCCCCGACCACGCGGCATGAATTCCTCACGCTGATTGGCCGACACAGCTGAAATTTGGTTTTGAGCCGTGGAGGAGGGCGCACCCATGGGTTCAGTGTTCGATACGTTATCTCCGAGCCGCTTTACGCTCCTGGGCTACGGTGGCTTGCTTCCATTTCTGGGTCTGGCACTGCTGGTTTGTTTTGGCGGTGAGTATCGAGATAACCTGGCTGAAGCGTTGGTTGGCTATGGGGCCGTGATACTGAGTTTTGTCGGGGCCCTGCATTGGGGGTTCGCGATGACGTTGCCGGCCTTGCCTGCTATTGAGCGACAACAGCGGCTTGTGTGGAGTGTCATGCCAGCCCTGATCGGCTGGGTTGCCATGTTGTTACCGGTGTCATGGGGCTGTTGGGTACTGGCTTCAGGATTTACCGTGCACCTTTGGCAAGACCGTAAACTGGCCAACTTCATGCCAGGCTGGTATATGCCTATGCGGGTACGTTTGACGGTTGTGGCGAGCTTGTGTCTGGTATTGAGTGCCATTGTCGTAGCGTTCGGAAACTGAAGTCACAGAAGAAACAAATAGCAAAATTTTCGCCCTTGCAACATTTTTGCGCTGGATAAATTCTGATGGTGTGACGCCGGGCCCCTCTGACGGTAAGTAGCCGCCATGTCGGAGTCATAGTTGTTAAACTACGACTATATAGGAGGGGCTCATGTCTGCCCTTAATGCGTATCTCTCCCAAGACGTGCTTGGCACTGATCTCTGGCTGTGGCTTTCATTCTTCGCTGTCGTGTTGACGCTGCTGGCGCTTGACCTAGGGGTTCTCCATCGTGGGAATCGAGAAATCGGTGTCAAGGAAAGCCTGCTCCTGTCGGCTGGCTACATCAGCATGGGCCTGCTATTTGCTGTCTGGGTCTATTTCCAGAAAGGCAGCGACGCAAGCATGGACTATGTGACTGGCTTTCTGATCGAGAAGTCGTTGTCCATGGACAACGTGTTCGTTATTGCCCTCATTTTCAGTTTTCTTGCCATTCCCAGAGAATTCCAGCACAGAGTGCTGTTCTGGGGGATCATGGGGGTCATTGTATTGAGGGCCATCATGATAGGCCTGGGCGCCGCGCTGATTACGCAGTTCAGTTGGATTCTTTACATCTTCGGCGCCTTCCTGGTATTCACGGGTGTGAAAATGCTGTTCGCTCGCGTGGATCATGAGCCCGATCTGGAAAACAATCGCTTCGTCAAGTACCTACGCAGTCATCTACGTGTGACTGACGAGTTGCACGGTCAGCACTTCCTGGTTCGTATCCCTGATGCCTCCGGCAGGCGGGTATTATGGGTGACGCCGCTATTTCTCGCGTTGATTCTGATTGAGTGCGCCGACTTGGTGTTCGCTGTTGACAGTGTGCCAGCGATCTTTGCCATCACGCAGGACCCCTTCATTGTCTATACGTCGAACATTTTCGCGATACTCGGTTTGCGCGCACTGTATTTTGCATTGGCTGCGATGATAAGCCGCTTCGCCTATCTCAAATACGCCTTGGCGCTGGTACTGGTTTTCATAGGCGCGAAAATATTCCTGCACGACATTGTTGGCAAGGTGCCTGCCGAAATTTCTTTAAGCGTTACAATTGGCCTACTTATTGGCGGCGTGTTGCTGTCACTCTGGAAAACCAGAACGCCGGTCAAGGTTTAAAGGCTTGCATCGCGCTCGGCAGGGCGGGTGAGGTGGGCTGGTCGACGCTGCTTGCTGCCATGATCCTGTTCGTTCAGATATTCAGCGACCTCGTGTTTCAGCCAACTCGAGAAAACTTGCTGCTTTGTTTCCGAACGCTCACGGTTGGGCAATACCAGCCAATAGGGGTAGGGATAGGGCGCGATTACGGGGGAGAGTTGCACCAACTCCCCTCGTTGAATGGCGTCGTGCACAAGGCTGCGGCGCTCCAGGGCGATCCCCTGGCCCAAACGTACGGCTTGGAGTACCAAGTTGGAGTCGTTGCTGCACAGGCCGATGCGCGGCACTTCCCTATCCAGCCCAGCGGCTTGACACCAAGGTTGCCAAGATTCCATGTTGAAAATTATGTTGCTGCCGATGATCTCTTCAGGGGTCTGAGGATGCACCCCACCGTTGAAGTGCGGGGCGGCAACCACCAGCGTCTCGTCATGAAAGAGCAAGTACTGCTCCACCCCCTCCCAGTCGCCCTTGCCCATGCGGATCCCGACGTCGACAGATTCCCGCGCCAGGTTAGATAGCGCGAGACTGGGCTGCAGCCGGACGCTGATATTCGGCTGTAATTGCTGGAAACGTGGCAAGCGGGGCAACAACCAGCTGAAACCGAACGAAGGGAGAACGGCGACCACCAGTTCCGTTGACTCACGGACGAACAGGGTGACGCCGATCATGTGTGGGCGCTGCAGTGCGACGCGTCGTTGCACCTGTTGTCGGCCTACAACCTGGCCGGCGTGTTTGCCGCGGACACCAATGTTACCCAAGCTTGGCTGCAAGAGATGCGTGGAGCGCAGCAGGAACCCTTCGAGGCCTTGGCCGACGCTGAGGGCGTTGCGCCGGACTGCAGGCATTTCATGGAAGGCGGCCCGGTGCAGGTCATCCGTGAACAGGTGGTTGCGCTGGGTATCGATGCGCTGGTGATGGGGGTCGTGCAGCCCAAAGGGGGCTGGACAAGCTGTTGGGCGATACCACCGAGCAGATTGTCAGCCACCCACCCTGCAGCGTGCTCGCGGTGCACCCCGATGTCGCCGAGCAGTGGGAGCCTTGAACCATGCAGCTCACCTTTCTTGGCGGCACGGGGACCGTGACCGGTAGCAAATTCCTGCTGACCCACGACAACTCACGGGTACTTATGCAGACCAACCTTCTTGCCTTGAAAGCGGCGATTGAAGCAGCACGTGCCGGAGAACAGGGGCGGGGCTTCGCTGTAGTTGCTGATGAAGTCCGAAAACTCGCAGGCCATACGAGCTTAGCGACCGAAGAGATTATGCACGTTGTTCAGCAAAACCGGGCGCTCGCTACTAAAGCCGTCGCCGAGATGTTCAGCAGTCGGGCGAAAGCCGAGGAAGGCCTGGTACTGGCCAATCAGGCGGGTACTGTTATCCTCGAGATCCAACAGGGGGCAAAGCAAGTCGTGGAGGCTGTTGGGCGCCTCGCTAATGAAGTGAAATAGCCTCACCTTTTGAAATGGATCGCATGAGAGGAGTGGCCTCCATGCACGCCGTAATCGGTGCGCTCATGGCTTGTAACTATCTGAATAGCTGCAAATCCATTACACGTTGAACGGTAGCTATGGAATAAAGCCGCAGCCAGGGTGATCGTGCGCTGCCAGCGCCTCGTTCGTTGGGGGCACAGCCATGTTCTGAAGGGATCAATACGGGAGGGCTGAGCCTAATGCCATTCCGTTAAGTAATTTGGGGCCGCTTTGCGACCCTTCGCGGGCACGCCCGCTCCCACAGGAGATCGCGCAGTTCTTGAGTTCAGCACCAAACATGTGGGAGCGGGCGTGCCCGCGAAGGGCTGCAAAGCCGCCCCAGTAAGGCTTAACGGACAGGCATTAGGGCTGAGCCTCCTTTGCGTCGTCACATCCAGCTTTTAACCTGAGCGCAAACCGCCTCTGTAGAGATACCGTATCGATCATGCAACGTTGGCAATGCGCCGGCATCCAGGAAAGCATCCGGCAGGGCAATTTGACGGAAGGTGGGTGTCACTCCGTTGCGCAGCAGCAAACCTGCGACCGCTTCGCCAAGACCGCCGATAATCGAGTGGTTCTCGGCGGTTACCACCAAACGCCCGGATTCCGGGCCTCGCTGAGAATGGTGTGTTCATCCAAGGGCTTGATCGTAGGTACGTGCAGCACGGCCACGTCAACGCCGTCCTTTTGCAACTGTGCTGCCGCTTCCAGCGAGCGCATGGTCATCAAACCGGTTGAGATAATCAGCACGTCTCTGCCAGTACGTAGCGTCTTGGCCTTGCCTATCTCGAACATATAGCCGTACTCGTCCAGCAGCAGCGGCACGTTGCCACGCAGCAGGCTGCATGTACACCGGTCCTTGGTTTTCCGCAATCGCGGGCACCGCTTGTTCGATTTCCAGGGCATCGCAGGGATCGACAATCATCAGGTTTGGCATGGCGCGGAAGATCGCCAGGTCGTCGGTCGCTTGGTGGCTTGGCCCATAACCGGTGGTAAGGTCTGGCAACCCGCAGACGATTTTCACGTTGAGGTTTTCTTCGGCGATCGCCATGCAGATGAAGTCATAAGCCATCCGCTTTTGGTGGGGGGCAGCTTTGTGTCGGTAGTAGCCAGTCGCGAATGACTGTCGCAAGGGGGTAGTCATCGGCGAGAAGGGCTCTTCAAACCCCTCGATTTACCCTCGAAAATGAAGTCACTACACCCCCAAGGACGTGTAGATAAGCCTTCCAACCGCTAACCCTTGCATACGTATAGGGGGTATACCTATCATACAGGGCGTATAGGTAGGGGGGGTATCCCATGAGTCACATTGCAGCGAACAAAGACGATCTGCTCAAACGTGTGAAACGTATCGCCGGACAAATCCAAGCCGTTGAGCGGGCATTGGAGTCGGACCTCGATTGCGCGAAAACACTGCACCTTGTCGCCGCTACTCGTGGAGCTATCAATGGCTTGATGGATGAAATCATCGAAGACCACGCGCGGGAGCATGTCGCGAATCCTGCTCTCAGCGAAGAAGAGCGTAACAAAGGCGTTCAGGAGCTTCTTGAAGCGATTCGCCGTTACTCCAAGTGAACGCATCCAGGATCAGGCTAATGTCTAGCACGAACATAAATTACGCTCACGATCATGTGTTCCTTGGCTCGGCACATGACGAAAATGCCAAACGTACGCTCTGGGTTGTGGCGCTGACCGTTGTGATGATGGTTGGTGAGATCACTGCTGGCTATATCACGGGCTCGATGGCGTTACTGGCTGATGGCTTTCACATGGCAACTCATGCCGGCGCATTGGGCATCACAGCGGCAGCTTATGTATACGCAAAACGCCACGCATCCAGCCAGCGCTACAGTTTCGGTACCGGTAAGGTTGGAGATTTGGGCGGATTCGCCTCGGCGCTGATTCTCGGAATGGTCTCAGTGGGAATGGGCGTTGAGTCTGTCATGCGCCTCACGCAGCCAACAGAAGTTCAGTTCGGCCCCGCGACGCTCATCGCGATTGCCGGTTTGATCGTCAACATTGTCAGTGCCCTGCTGCTAGGTAACGGGCATAGTCATGGGCACGATCACGATCACGATCACGATCACAGCCATGCCCACGCCCACCACGGTAACGACAACAACCTGAAATCGGCCTACGTCCACGTCATTGCCGACGCGCTGACTTCCGTTCTGGCTATTGCTGCATTGCTTGCCGGCCAGTATCTCGGATGGGTGTGGCTGGACCCGGTCATGGGGATTGTCGGCGCCATTGTTATTGCGCGCTGGGCATGGACCTTGATGGGGGCCTCCGCAGCAGTACTGCTGGATAAGACAGATGAACACGTCGCCTTGGAGATCCGCGAGCTGGTTGAGAGACAGGGGGATGTCACTATCACGGACTTGCATGTCTGGCGAGTTGGACCACAAGCCCATGCAGCTATCGTAAGCGTCCTTGGGGATGCAACTGCGAACGCTGACACCATTCGCGAACGGCTAAAACCGGTTCACGAAATCAACCATCTGACGGTTGAATACCGGCCGATCTGATTTAATTCCTGTTGAAGTGGCTGGATCCACAGGTTATATGGCTTGCCCTGAATAGCTGCTATTGACCCATAGCGGCCATTCGCAACCGTCCGCATACCACTTTCAGCAACGTTGCGAGCTATCAAATAGGTGTTTGGTAACGCCGTAATCCGTATGCGTATCTGAAGGGTGTTCTCACGCGCCTGCCATCACAGCGGGCGAGTGAGATCGGGCGATTGCTGCCGCATCAGTGGGTGCCGGCCTAGCTTACGCAAGGTAAGCTGGGCGGAGGATTATCTTTTTTCATCCCCATAGTTTCTCCGCTTGCGGCACGCCGCCATAGCCATAGGCCGTAGCACGCACGTCTATGATGTGGACGTTCGAATGAGGGTGCACATTCCCAATGCGCTCTGAGAGCAAATCATACGACTCACGCTGATAGCGCCGTTTTTGCGCCACTGTGGTCGTCTCGTCGGTAATCGTGATCTCCAGGCGAAAGCTATTTCGCCCCAAGCTCTCAAGCGATTTACTGTCGATAAACCACAAACTAGGATCAACGAACCCAACGATCACCATCGTTTGTGATGGCTGCTTGTCCAGAACGCGTGCAGTCAGTTCAGTCAACTCGTGGCTGAGTCGGGACGCTAAGGCAGCATCAGGCGCACCAGGTAGGGTTAGGGTGATACCAGGCATTTCAGTAATCCTCGTCAGTGATGTACTAGTAACTTAGCCTTTGAACATCATCCTAAAAAGCAGGAAAATCAGTGTTCATCTTCCTGTTTATCCGGAACTTGCATGTACCACTTCGATCTCACCCAGCTCTACGTCTACTTAGCAGTCTGTAACGCAGGCAGTATCTCTGCTGCCGCTCCGGCTCTGTTTCGCTCAACCTCCGCCATCAGTGAACAACTGCGGAAGCTGGAAGATGCTATCGGAGTCGAGTTGCTCATTAGAAGCAAGCAAGGTGTTCACCCCACCCCTGCGGGTGAACGACTTTTGCGCCACGCCAAGCAGATCCTCACCCTGGGGGAGCGGGCGCTGTCTGATGTTCGAGACGAACAATTCGAAGGTGAGATACGCTTGGCGATAACCGATTACTTCCGCCCTGACGACATTGCCGGACTGCTGAAAAAGTTACGTGAATGGCATCCACGGCTTCGACTTCATGTGGTGATGAAAAAGAGTCTGGAAATTGACCATGCAAGTGACTACCTGGACATTGGCTTGGCAATGCGTTTCAACGAGCGCGTGTTCACATCCAGCACCTTTGAGGTGAGGCGGGAACCACTGCAATGGGTAGCCGCTTCTGGCTGGGTTCCTGAACCTGGGCAGCCGCTACCACTGCTCGCAATCAGCGGATGCGGGTTGTCAGAATACAGTTGCCAAGTGTTGGAACGCGACCATGTCGGATATGAGATCGTTTACTCGACCTCAGGGGTGGCGGGGTTGCAATCGGCATTGAAGGCAGGGCTTGGCATTGCGTGCCTAAACGCGAGTGCCATACCGCTTGGTGTCGAGCCCTACAGGGCTGGCCTACCTGAATTGGCGCAAGCCAGGTTCCTGCTACTTCCTCCGCGTAAGGGGGAGTCTGTGCTAGTGGAAAATGTGCGGCAATTGTTGCTGGGTTATCTTGCATAGGGTTGGAGATAAGACAATCGGGCGCTCTGGTAGCTACGCACGGTCTTGGCCGTAGCGCCTGCCGCGATGAATGCCTCAACCGCGGCGCGGGTGCTGTCGGCCAACTCCTGTTAGCACCAGCGGCTGGAGGAGGGCATCTATACCGGCTCGGTCAATTTCACATCGCTCAACGCTGCAATAGGTTCGGATGACCTGTGGCTTATCAGGCCTAATATAACGAAGAGGTCGGCATGACGATATCCATGATCGTGAAGGGCCGTTATCGACCCATTGCAGCCGCTCACGAATGGGAACGATCGCCCGGCATCGGATGATTGTTTGACACGGCCTAGGTTCACCCGCTGCACCTTTGGAGTGCTAGCTCACACTCAAACGCTTTCCACCTGGGCATTGTGGAAAAGCGAAAACAGTTCTTGCGGCGATTTTATATTCAGCTTCGCGTAGACATGCCGGCGGTGGACCTTGACGGTCTCTGCCGAGATACTCAGCTTGCCGGCCACTTCCTTGTTCGAGCAGCCGCTGAGGATCAGGCGGATCACATCCAGCTCCCTGGCGGTCAAAGGCGTACCAAGGCGCACCATCGCCTCTTCAAGGTTGGATTGCCAGCGCGGCGCCTGGCGAGGTGCGCTTTCAGGCATCGCTGCCTCGAAAAACATACGCTGGCGCATCAGGCCCACTACCCACGGGCGAATCATCTCCAACAGCGAAACCTGCTCGGGCGTGAACAGGTGCCGGCTTCCCAGTGACAGGCACAGGCTGCGCACTTCATCCAATCGCACGTTGTAGTGCAACTCATCCTGCTTCACATTATGGTTGAAGTAACGCTCGTGATACTCGGTGTCCTTGAAGCGCTCCGGCGCCACGTCCGCCAGGCGGAACAGCCCGGTTGCCGGTTGTTCGCGGTTGGCGATGTAGAAAGGGTCGAGTAGATACATGCCCTTGATGTAGTCGTGGAACAGCGGGTCGGGGCCTTCCCCTTCATACGGGCTTTCAGCGAACGCAAACGGGCAACCGTCGCTGAACAGCAGCACCGCCCAGTTATCAATCGGCACATATTCGCTTATCAAACGGCTTAGGGTTCGCCAGAAATCCGCCTTGTCCAGGTGTTCGATCACGTGGCCGGCAGCGCGATGCCAGGCCATGTCCTGGAGCGTTGGTGTCATGTATCTACCCCCCGGGGTTAACCACTCGACGTGATAGGAAACGGGCTGAAAAAACGCATAATTGCATCGACCTTTTGCAAAAGTCACTTATTTCCTGACCGGGACTTAGCCCGATACCAAGGTCCGAATATGAAGCTCGAACTTGTACAGCTGGCGGGGCGCGATGGCGACACCGCCTACAATCTGCGACGTACGCTGGACGCCATCATCCATTGCGCTCCAGGTGTCGATATCATTGTTTTTCCCGAAGCGCAGATCACCGGTTTCCTGAACCACCAGAACATTGCCGAACAGGCCTTGGCCCTGGACAGCCCCATTATCCTGGCCGTCCAGCAGGCCGCTCGTGAGCGCCAGGTGGCGGTGGTAGTGGGGCTGATCGAGAACGACGGTGGGCATTATTACAACACGACGTTGTTCATCACCCCTGAAGGGGTTCAGCTCAGTTATCGCAAGACCCACCTCTGGGTTTCCGAACCCCGGCTGGTGCTGCCCGGCGACCGTTATGGAACCGTGGAGTGGCGCGGCGTGCGTATCGGCCTGCTGATCTGCTACGACACCGAGTTCCCGGAAACCGCCCGGGCTGTAGCGGCACTGGGCGCCGAGTTGATCCTGGTCACCGATGGCAACATGGAACCCTATGGTCACGTGCATCGAACCTCGGTCACCGCCCGTGCGCAGGAAAACCAGGTGTTCGCCGTGGTCGTGAACCGGGTTGGGGACGGTGAGGACAATACCGTTTTCGCCGGTGGCAGTGCGGTAATCGACCCGTCCGGGCAGATGTTGTTGGAAAGTGGGCGCCAGGAGTGCCGACATGTCATCGAGTTGGACATGACCCAACTGGCCGATGCTCGTGCGCTCTACCACTACCAGGCGGACCAGCGCTTCCAGTTGCCCGGTGAACGCATCGAACACGCCGATGGCCGCCGTGAACTGCTGATTCCCTGAGCAAGGCTTCACGTGCCCACGACCACCGGGCTCGCGCCAGCGATAACAATATTCCAGCGACAGTCTGCGGACTGCACGGTCGCAAGCCGGCACTCCGCCAGGAGTCTTCCATGACGCTTCACCGTTTACTGAAGTTCGGCCTCATCGCGCTGCTCGGTACCAGCTTGAACCCCGCATACGCGGAGCCTGCCCGTGTGCACCTGTATAACTGGTCGGACTTCCTGGCACCGGAAACACCCAAGGAATTCGAAGCAGATACGGGTATCTCGCTGATCTGGGACGCCTTCGACAATGCCGAAGTGATGCAAAGCAAGCTGATGACCGGGCGCACCGGTTATGACGTGGTGATGGTACCCGACGACCTGTTGCCCAGTTTGGCCAAGGCCGGAGTGATACAGGAGCTGGATCGTGAACGGCTGAACAACTGGTCTCACCTAGCCCCGGAAATCCTGGAAAAGCAGCAAGGCAACGACCCGGAAAACCGCTATGCCGTACCTTACATGTGGGGCACTACTGGGATCGGCTATGACCAAGCCAAAGTCGAGCAACTGCTGGGCAAGAACGCGCCGGTGAATTCCTGGGACCTAATATTCAAAGAGGAAAACATCGCGAAGCTCAGTAAATGCGGCGTCGCGATGCTGGATGCACCCGTGGAGATCGTGCCTATTGCGCTGAACTACCTAGGGCTGCCACCCAATAGCAAGAACCCCGAAGACTATCGCAAGGCTGAAGCGTTGCTGCTCAAGATCCGCCCGTATATCCGCTACTTCGATTCCTCGAAGTTCACCACCGACCTGGCCAATGGTGACATCTGTGCCGTGGTCGGCTGGGGCGGCTCGGTCTACAGCGCCAAGGTTACGGCAGACCATGCCAACAATGGCGTCAAACTGGTCTACAGCATCCCGGAAGAAGGCGCGCCGGTCTGGTTTGAAAACATGGTGTTGCTCAAGGATGCACCTCACCCCCAGCAGGGCTATGACTTCATCAACTACATGCTGCGCCCGCAAGTGATTGCCAAAAGCTCCGATTATGTCGGTTATCCCAATGGCAACAAGGACGCCACGGCCCTCATCAATCCGCAGCTGCGCGACAATCCGGCGTTTTACCCCTCGAAGGAGGTAATGGCAACGCTGTACGCGCTCGAAACACTGCCGCTCAAACTGGAGCGTGTGCGTACCCGGATCTGGAGCAAGGTGAAGAGTGGCACTTGATTGTCGCGCCGCAGATCGTCCGCATTATAAAAATCCGCTTGACCGGAGTACGCATGACTATCTCAGCAGACTTGATCATTACCCACGCTGACATCCACACCATCGACCCGAACCTGCCGAGGGCCCAGGCCATCGCCGTGCATTAGGGGCGCATGGTCGCTGTGGGTGCTAATGTCGATATCGAACGCATGGCGGGCATCGAGACCCGCCGAATCAACGCGCAGGTCGGCTGATGGTGCCCGGCCTGCAAGACACCCACTTGCACTTTCAGCTCAGCAGCGCCGACCTCTACCACAATGCTGCGCTATACACAGCTACCACCCTGGATGAACTCGTGGGCCGTGCCCTCGACGTGATCTATCTCACTTGCTGACACGAGGTTTCCGTCAGCCTGCGCCCGACCTTCGGTCGTGGTGACACCACGGGCATTCGATGTTCAGTCCACAGCTTATGCTGGGCAAGTTGTTAATGGGTGAACGTCCGCTATGGTTCCAGGCTGTGTGAAAACACCTGCGATTGTCTAACCTTCTGATCGTCGAGATCGTGGCGGGGACGATCATGAAGCGGTTCATTGAGGGTGAGGCCCGGACGCAAGTCACGCTGCTGCCGGAGTGCCTGGATGATTACATCACCGAAGAAAACCCTGTTCGGGTGGTTGACGTTTTCGTCGATGAACTCGACCTCGGAGTACTCGGGTTCGAGGGCGTCGATCCGGCTGCAACGGGTCGTCCGGCCTACCATCCAGCAGTCCTGCTGAAAATCTACATCTATGGCTACCTCAACCGGATTCAGTCCAGCCGCCGGCTTGAGCGCGAGGCAGAGCGCAATGTCGAGCTGATGTGGTTAACGGGCCGGTTGGCTCCTGACTTCAAAACGATTGCCGACTTTCGCCGAGACAACGGCAAAGCCATTCGCAGCGTCTGCCGACAATTCGTAGTGCTTTGCCGCAACCTCAATCTCTTCTCCCAATCGATCATCGCCATCGACGGCAGCAAATTCAAAGCCGTAAACAACCGCGACCGCAACTTCACCCAGGGCAAGATCAAGGCGCGCATGCAGCAGATCGAGCAGAGCATTGACCGCTATCTTGCGGCGATGGATTCGGCGGATCGGGCAGCGCCCGAGGTCGCCGAGGCCAAGACTGAACGGCTGAGCGAAAAAATAGAAAAGCTGAAACAGCAAATGACGAAGCTCAAGGACATTGAAGCGCAGTTTCACGCCAGCCCGGATCAGCAAATATCCCTTACCGATCCTGATGCACGCTCAATGGCCACGAGTGGCCGAGGTACTGGCACGGTTGGCTACAACGTACAAACAGCAGTCGATGACAAACACCATCGATCATTGCTCATGAAGTCACTAATGTTGGCAATGACCGAACGCAGCTGAGCAATATGGCGAACCAGGCACGCGAAGAGATCGGCGCTGAGTCGCTGACAGTGGTCGCCGATCGGGGCTATTACAAAGGTCCGGAGATCCTTGCTTGCGAGCAGGCCGGGATCACCACTTTTGTTCCGAAGCCGCTGACATCAAGCAGCAAAGCGGAAGGCCGATTCGGCAAGCAGGACTTCAGCTACATCGCTGCATCGGATGAATACCGATGCCCTGCGGATCAACTACTGACCCGCAGGCATTCTTCGGTGGAAGACGGCATGTTGCTGCACTCCTACTGGTTCTCTGGCTGCCAAAGTTGCTCCATGCAGAAGCAGTGTACGACGGGTAAGGAACGCCGGTTGAAGCGCTGGGAGCATGAAACGGTAGTCGAAGCGGTGCAGCTCCGATTGGAGCATGACCCCGGAAAGATGAAGGTTCGCCGGCAGACGGTGGAGCATCCCTTCGGAACGCTCAAATACTGGATGGGAAGCACCCACTTCCTGACCAAAACCCTGCCGAGGGTAAGCACCGAGATGAGCCTTCACGTGCTTGCTTACAATCTCAAACGAATGATGAGCATATTTGGCATCGCTGGGCTGATTGAAGCGATCAGGACATGAGTCCAAGCGTTTTATGCGTCCGTATGGCTATCTGGGCCGCTGCCGCGGCCCAGATAGCACAGGCAGCGCCTGGCGCCCGACTGAGTTAGACCTGCACTTACATCTGCTGAATTTACAGGCTGACCCAGCTTCTTTCGCTACTCGACGTACTTACTTGCGTTTTCACACAGCCTGGGTCGAAAGCGGTCAGTCGCGTCCAGACCGGCTGAACATGCACATCGCGAAAACGCACCTCCGGGCGCCGTACTGTCCTACTCCGACTGCTCCGACTGCATCAGCATGGTCCTGAGGCGACTGAGCAAGAATGCCGGACGATACAGTACACCGCGCATAGTCGTCGGATCTGATAGAGGGCAAGCGCTCGCAGAATGAGTATCTCCAGGTAACTAAACAGGTTGAGCGCCCCCCACAACAAAATCGCTAGCAACTCGGCGATGTACGTCGAGTCAGTCAGTTGGCGGATGATTAGACGGTACCGGGCCTTGAGACTGTCCAACCAGACGTCATGGATTGAACATGGGATTGGGGCTTTCATTCAATTGGCAGATCGCAAGCGCCGCCACAAGGTTGTGCGGCTGATGCCGAGACGGCGGGCGGCTTCGTCGAGGTTGCCGTGGCAGCTTTCCAACGTTTCCTTTACATGGCGCAATTGCGCGATCTTGCCGATGGTGTGCAGGTCCGTTTCGCCTGACGACTTTTTCCGGGCGGGTGAAGGGGGAGGGCCTTCGCACAGTTCAGGTAGCACGCGTGCCAGGTACTGCTCGTTCACGCGGTGTTCCTCAAGCAGTTCGCGTGCGGAGAGCATCGCGCGCTCGATCACATTCTCCAGTTCCCGGACATTGCCCGGCCAGGCATAGCGTTCAAGGTACGGCAGCAGCGCGGCGGGGATGTCTGCAGCTCCCGGTGGTTGCCCCTGAACGAGCAGGCGCTGGCTGATGCCCCGGCAGATCAGGGCAATGTCCTCAGGGCGCTCTCGCAGCGGGGTGGTCTGCAGACGCAGGATGTTGAGCCGGTAATACAGGTCGGTACGGAAATCGCCGTCGTCCATGGCGCTGCGCAGGTCCTGGTGGGTGGCGGCAATGATGCGCACGTCGATGGCAATCGGTTCGGTGCTGCCCAGGCGCAGGACTTCGCGCTCTTGCAGCACGCGCAGCAGGCGTGTTTGCAGCGACACCGGCATGTCGCCGATCTCGTCGAGAAACAGCGTGCCGCGGTGCGCCGCTTCGAACAGGCCTGGCTTGCCACCTTTGCGCGAGCCGCTGAAGGCGCCTTCCTCGTAGCCGAACAATTCACTTTCCAGCAGCGACTCGGGAAACGCCGCGCAGTTGATGGCGACGAAGGGGCCTTGCCGGCGCGGGCTTTCGTTGTGGATGCCTTGGGCCAGCAGCTCCTTGCCAGTGCCGCTTTCGCCGGTGATCAAGATGGTCGAATGGCTGGCGGCGAAGCGCTTGGCCAGTTGCAGCATGTCGCGGTTGGCTTTGCTGTTGCCGTCGAGCTGTTCGAGCCGGTAGCGCGCGTTGAAGACGCCGGGGCGGCGGGTGGAGCGGATGCGTTGGTCTGCGCGCTGCACGGCGGTGATGTCCTGGCAGGTGAGCACCAGGCCGGTGCGCTCGCCATTTTCCAGGATGGGCAACAGGTTGCTGACCACGGCGTGCGAACCCAGCCGGATCACTCGGTTTTCCTCGCCGACGCCTTCCTGCAGCGCTTGCTGCAGGTCCAGTTCCGGGCACAGCTGTTGCAACGGCCGGCCCAGTGCGGCGCTGGCCGGCAACTCAAGTAGTTGGGCAAGGGCCGGGTTGAGCGATTGCACCACGCCCTGGTTGTCGACCGCCGCCACGCCGGCGGGAATATGTTGCAGCACGGCATTCAGATGCCGCCGCTTGGCGATCTCGACGCGCTGGCTGTCGAGAATGCCCAGGGCTTCTTCCAGCGCCTTGCGCGCGGTGTCCTCGCTCAGCGATAAAACGCCATGCAGCCCTGCCTGCTCTGCCAGTTCCACCACCGTCGACGAGCCGATGATGCTGCGACAGCCCAGCCGGACCGCCTGTTCGACGGCCTGGCGAGCCTCTTCCAGAGAGTTGTAGGCGGCCTGGTGGACCTGGACGGTGAAAAGCGCGGCCATGGCGTGCAAGTCGTGGTTGATGTGGTTGTAGCTGAGCACGGCCACCTGGGAGGAGCGCTCGCGGGCCTGCCCCAGCGCCCGCAGCAGGTCGCCGCTGCCAACTCGCATCGCCAGCACCGGGCGCGCGAGGTGTTTACGCAGGTAGGCGGCGGTGGCGCCGGCGCAGACGAACACATCCACCTTGCCAGCCTGTTCCAGTTCGCGGGCGGTCTGCAGTGCCTCGGCCACCGAGGTGTCGAGGACTTCGATGTGGGTGTCGGGGTAATCCGCCGTGAGCCCGCCCACCACGTGGGCGAGCCGGCTGAGTTGCTGGGGGCGCTGCAAGTGGCTGATCAGAACGACGACCTGGGAGGCGAGAGCGTCCATGGGCAGACCTGTTCATGGTTGAAATGTTTCGATACTGAATGAAAAGGTTGCAAATATGCAACGAGATACATGCCCTTTGCCCCTCAAGAAGTTGTCGAAACCCAGGCTACATGCGGCCTGCAGATAATTATTGAAGAGTTGGCCCACGCCTTGCTCCTGGAGTTCTGCCACCCCAGAAACCAAAGGCAGGCCCACAGACCCATGAGCAGTTCATCAACGATTTCCCAGGCCAGCGATACGTTCGCGGCCATGACTGACGATCATCGCCTGGCCGAGTTCATCCGGGAGCAGGCCTCGGCAATGCGGGTGGTCATCCAGGCGCGCAAGCGCCTGAGCGGCGGCGCCATCCAGGAGAACTGGCTGCTGGACCTGCTGATCGAAGGCGGCCCGTGGGCTGGCGACCGGCGTTGGGTGCTGCGCAGCGATGCGCTTTCCGCGCTACCCGCCAGCCTCGACCGCGCGCAGGAGTTCGCTGTGTTGCAGGTGGCGCATCAGGCAGGCGTGAAAGTGCCGCGGCCGCTTTGGCTATGTCGCGATACGCAGGTCAACGGGCGGGTGTTCTTCCTGATGGAGTATGTGCCGGGTGTTGCTGCCGGTCGGCGGCTCAGTTCAGCGGCGGGAGCCTTGGGCCAGGCCCGGCTCGCGGAGCAGCTCGGCGCCAACCTGGCGCGCCTGCATCAGATCCGTCCGCCGAGCGCGGCGCTGGCCTTCCTGCCCCTGCCCAAACGCTCGCCGGCCCTGGCTTGCGTCGATGCCTACCGTCGTTACCTCGACACCCTGGACGATGCCTATCCGGTATTGGAGTGGGGCCTGCGCTGGTGCGAGTTGCATGCACCACGCGAAAGCCGTCTGTGCCTGCTGCATCGCGACTACCGTACGGGCAACTACCTGGCCAGCGAGCAGGGACTCGAGGCGGTGCTGGACTGGGAGTTCACTGGCTGGGGCGACCCGTGCGAGGACCTGGGCTGGTTCACCGCCCGCTGCTGGCGTTTCACGCGCCCTGACCTGGAGGCCGGCGGCATCGGCCTGCTGGGGGACTTCCTGCGTGGCTACCACCAGGTATCGCCACTGTGGATCGAGCCCCCACAACTGCACTACTGGCAGGTCATGGCGACGCTGCGCTGGGCGGTGATCGCATTGCAGCAGGGGCAGCGCCACCTGTCAGGCGAAGAGCCTTCCCTTGAGCTGGCACTGACCGCGCGCATGCTGCCGGAGCTTGAACTCGACATCCTGAACATGACCGGAGCCGATGCGCCATGACTCAAACGCACGCCCATGAACTACTCGAAATCGCCCGTCAGACCTTGCTGGAGCAGGTGTTGCCTGTGCTGCCAGGCGAGCTGCGCTACCCGGCCTTGATGATCGCCAATGCCATGGCCATAGCGGCCCGCGAAAGCCGCCTGGGTGCCCATGCCGAGGACCAGGAACAGGCGCGTCTGGCCGCCTTGGTCGACGAGGCGCCCGCGGCCTTGCCCGACCTGCGCCGTCAGCTCGCCTGCGCCATTCGCCAGGGCAGCCATGATGCCGTGCAACCCCGTTGCACGCTGGTCGAGACATTGCGCCAGGTCACCCTCGCCCGATTGGCGATCAGCAACCCCAAGGCCTTGCCCTGAACGGCATTGACCACCCATTCCTCCGATAGACAAGAACACACAAGGACAGCCATGAACTTCACCCTCCCGGACGAACTGCTCGCCCTGCAGGCCAAGACCCGAGACTTCATCGCCGAACAGGTCATCCCGTTCGAGAACGACCCTCGTCAAGACAGCCATGGCCCCAGCGATGCCCTGCGCCAGGATTTGGTGGCCCGCGCCCGCGCCGCCGGCTTGCTGACGCCACACGCCAGCCGCGAAATGGGCGGCCTGGAACTGAGCCACGTGGCCAAGGCGATCGTCTTCGAAGAGGCCGGCTACTCGCCGCTGGGCCCGGTGGCGCTGAACATACATGCCCCGGACGAAGGCAACATCCATCTGATGGACGTGGTCGCCACCGAGGCGCAGAAAGACCGCTGGTTGCGCCCGCTGGTCCAGGGCCATGCCCGTTCCTGCTTCGCCATGACGGAGCCCGCGCCCGGCTCCGGCTCGGACCCCTCAATGCTGCGCACCACCGCCACCCACGATGGCGACGACTACCTGATCAATGGCCGCAAGTGGCTGATTACCGGGTCCGAAGGCGCCGACTTCGGCATCATCATGGCGCGCATGGAGGATGGCACGGCGACCATGTTCCTGACCGACATGAAGCGCGACGGCATCATCCATGAACGTCAGCTGGACTCGCTGGACAGCTGTTTTACCGGCGGTCACGGGCAGCTGCGTTTCGACAACCTGCGTATCCCGGCGAGCGATGTCCTCGGCGAGATCGGCAAGGGCTTCCGTTATGCCCAGGTGCGCCTGGCGCCCGCACGCTTGACTCATTGCATGCGCTGGCTCGGTGCCGCGCGCCGCGCCCACGACATCGCCTGCGAATATGCGCGCACCCGTGACGCCTTCGGCAAGCCGCTGGGCGAGCACCAGGGCGTTGGCTTCATGCTCGCCGACAACATGATGGACCTGCACGTGGTGCGACTGGCGGTCTGGCACTGCGCCTGGGTGCTCGACCAGGGCCGGCGCGCCAATGTCGATTCGAGCATGGCCAAGGTGATCAGCGCCGAGGCGCTTTGGCGGGTGGTCGATCGTTGCGTCCAGGTAATGGGTGGCCGCGGGGTGACCGGGGACACCGTGGTGGAGCGGATCTTCCGCGACATTCGTCCGTTCCGCATCTATGACGGTCCGAGCGAAGTGCACCGCATGAGCCTGGCGAAGAAGCTGCTCGACCAGCGCCTGGAGGTCCACTGATGCAGCCGAACCTTGTCCGACTGTTCGCCCTTGACGGGCGTCGCGCCCTGGTGACCGGGGCCTCCAGCGGCCTGGGCCGTCACTTCGCTATGACCCTGGCCGCTGCAGGCGCCGAGGTGGTGGTGACCTCCAGGCGCCAGGCGCCGCTGCGGGCGTTGGTGGAGGCCATCGAGGTGGCTGGAGGGCGGGCGCGGGCCTTTGCCCTCGATGTGACCAGCCGTGAGGACATCTGCCGGGTGCTCGATGCCGCCGGCCCGCTGGATGTCCTTGTCAACAATGCGGGGGTGAGCGACAGCCAGCCTTTGCTGGCCTGCGATGATCAAACCTGGGACCACGTGCTCGACACCAACCTCAAGGGCGCCTGGGCCGTGGCCCAGGAAAGCGCCCGGCGCATGGTGGTCGCGGGGAAGGGGGGCAGCTTGATTAATGTCACATCGATCCTCGCCTGCCGTGTGGCCGGTGCCGTCGGCCCTTACCTCGCGGCCAAGGCCGGCTTGGCCCACCTGACCCGCGCCATGGCGCTGGAGTTGGCGCGCCATGGCATCCGGGTGAATGCCCTAGCGCCCGGCTACGTGATGACTGATTTGAACGAGGCCTTCCTGGCCAGCGAGGCCGGTGACAAGTTGCGTTCGCGTATCCCCAGCCGACGCTTCAGCGTGCCGTCGGACCTGGACGGCGCCTTGCTGCTGCTCGCCAGCGATGCTGGGCGGGCGATGAGCGGCGCTGAGATCGTGGTCGATGGCGGCCATCTGTGCAGCAGCCTGTAACGCGCCCTGGCGCAATAACAACAAGAACAGGAGGTAGGTATGTGCGTGCAAAACCTGAGCAAAGTGTCGATGAGGTGTCTGCCATGATGGTTCCAACCCTCGAACACGAGCTTGCTCCCAACGAAGCCAACCATGTCCCGCTGTCCCCGCTGTCGTTCCTCAAGCGTGCCGCCCAGGTGTACCCGCAGCGCGATGCGGTGGTTTATGGCGCAAGGCGCTACAGCTACCGTCAATTGCATGAGCGCAGCCGCGCCCTGGCCAGTGCTTTGGAGCGGGTCGGTGTTCAGCCGGGCGAGCGGGTGGCGATATTGGCGCCGAACATCCCGGAAATGCTCGAGGCCCACTACGGCGTGCCCGGTGCCGGGGCGGTGCTGGTGTGCATCAACATCCGCCTGGAGGTGCGCAGCATTGCCTTCATCCTGCGTCACTGCGCGGCCAAGGTATTGATCTGCGATCGCGAGTTCGGTGCCGTGGCCAGTCAGGCGCTGGCCACGCTCGATGCGCCGCCTTTGCTGGTGGGCATCGACGATGATCAGGCCGAGCGCGCCGACCTGGCCCACGACCTGGACTACGAAGCGTTCCTTGCCCAGGGCGACCCCGCGCGACCCTTGAGCGCGCCACAGAACGAATGGCAGTCGATCGCCATCAACTACACCTCCGGCACCACGGGGGACCCCAAGGGCGTGGTTTTGCATCACCGCGGCGCCTACCTCAACGCCTGCGCCGGCGCGCTGATCTTCCAGTTGGGGCCGCGCAGCGTCTACCTGTGGACCTTGCCGATGTTCCACTGCAACGGCTGGAGCCATACCTGGGCGATGACGTTGTCCGGTGGCACCCATGTGTGTCTGCGCAAGGTCCAGCCTGATACGATCAACGCCGCCATCGCCGAGCATGCCGTGACCCACCTGAGCGCCGCCCCGGTGGTGATGTCGATGCTGATCCACGCCGAGCATGCCAGTGCCCCTCCGGTACCGGTATCGGTGATCACTGGCGGTGCTGCCCCGCCCAGTGCGGTCATCGCGGCGATGGAGGCGCGTGGCTTCAACATCACCCATGCCTATGGCATGACCGAAAGCTATGGCCCCAGCACATTGTGCCTGTGGCAGCCGGGGGTCGACGAGTTGCCGCTTGAGGCCCGGGCGCAGTTCATGAGCCGCCAGGGTGTCGCCCACCCGATGCTCGAGGAGGCCACGGTGCTGGATACCGATACCGGCCGCCCGGTTCCAGCCGATGGCCTTACGCTTGGCGAGCTGGTGGTGCGCGGCAACACCGTGATGAAAGGCTACCTGCACAACCCAGAGGCCACCCGGGCCGCATTGGCCAATGGCTGGCTGCACACGGGCGACCTGGCCGTGCTGCACCCGGACGGCTACGTGGAAATCAAGGACCGGGCCAAGGACATCATCATTTCCGGCGGCGAGAACATCAGTTCGCTGGAGATCGAAGAAGTGCTCTACCAGCACCCCGAGGTGGTCGAGGCCGCAGTGGTGGCGCGCCCGGATTCGCGCTGGGGCGAGACGCCCCATGCGTTCGTCTCTCTGCGCGCCGATGCGCGGACCACGGTCACGGAAGGCGACCTGATCCGCTGGTGCCGTGAACGCCTGGCGCATTTCAAGGCGCCGCGGCATGTGTCGCTCATGGAGCTGCCCAAGACCGCCACCGGCAAGATCCAGAAGTTCGTCCTGCGCGAGTGGGCCCGGCAACAGGAGGCGCAGACCGCCGACGCCGAGCATTGATCGAGCTGCAACAGCTGCACACCCCATAACAACAAGTACATTGGGCGAGGTGTTCCATGTCCAGCCTGTTATACGCGCGTGTTCGCGCCAGCGCCCGGTTCCAGCAACTGGTGACGCGCAGAAACCGTTTTACCCTGAGCCTGTTCGTAATGATCCTGGCCACATTCTATGGCTACATCGCATTGGTATCGTTCTGGCCCGAGCTGATCGCCACGCGCCTGGCCGAGGGGTCGAACATGACCTTCGGCGTCGCGGCCGGCGCTTTCCTGTTCGTGTTCTTCTGTGCGCTGTCGGCGTTCTATGTGTACCGGGCCAATGGCGAGTTCGACCGCCTGACGCAGGCGCTGGTTGCCGGACTGGAAGAGGAGCAGGGCGCATGAAGAAACCACTGCTTCTGGCTTTGTTGCTGCACTCCGGCCTGCTGTCGGCATCGCCTGCGCTCGACGCAGGCCAGCGTCAGCCGCTCAACCTGCATGCCATCGGTATGTTCATGGTGTTCGTGCTCTTCACCTTGTGCATCACTTGGTGGGCGGCGCGGCGCACTCGTTCGACGGCGGATTTCTACAGCGCCGGTGGCGGCATCCTGGGCTGGCAGAACGGCCTGGCGCTGGCCGGTGACTACATGTCCGCCTCGACGCTGCTGGGGATTACGGCGCTCATCTACACCTCCGGCATGGATGGCTACATCTACCTAATTGCCTTCTTCGCGGGCTGGCCGGTATTGCTGCTGTTGATGACCGAGCGGTTGCGCAACCTGGGTCGCTTCACCTTTGCCGACATCACCTCGTACCGCCTCGACCAGGGCAAGGTGCGCACCATGGCCGCCATCGGCTCGCTGACAGTGGTGTGTTTCTACCTGGTGGCGCAGATGGTCGGGGCCGGGCAGCTGATCAGGCTCCTGTTCGGCCTGGACTACCACATAGCCCTGGTGATCGTCGGCGCGCTGATGATGCTGTATGTCACCTTCGGCGGCATGGTAGCGACCACCTGGGTGCAGATCATCAAGGCGTTCCTGCTACTGGTAGGCGGTTCGCTGGTGCTGTTCCTGGCGCTGCGCGAGTTCGACTTCAGCTATGACACGCTGGTCACCCAGGCCATGGACACCCATGCCCTGGGCGAGCGCCTGCTGGCGCCCGGCAGCCTGCTGGCCGACCCATTGACCGCGCTGTCGCTGAGCCTGGGGCTTGTGTTCGGCACCGCCGGGCTGCCGCATATCCTGATGCGTTTTTTCACCGTCAGCGATGCCCGCGAGGCACGCAAGTCGGTGCTCTATGCCACCGGATTCATCGGCTATTTCTTCAATGTCATTTTCTTGCTGGGCCTGGCGTCGATCGTGATCGTCAGCCAGCAGCCGCAGTACTTCGAAGGCGGGCAGGTGGGTGGCAAGCTGCTGGGCGGGGGCAACATGGTGGTCATGCACCTGGCCCACGCGGTAGGCGGCAACCTGCTGCTGGGCTTTTTGTCTGCCGTGACCTTCGCCACCATCCTGGCCGTGGTGTCAGGCCTGGCGCTTGCGGGTGCCTCCGCCATCGCCCATGACCTGTATGCGCGGGTGATCATGAAGGGCGCGGCCAGCGAATCGCAGGAGTTGCGGGTGACCAAGCTGGCTACCCTCGGGCTTGGGTTGGTGGCGATAGCTCTGGGCATCGTGTTCGAAAACATCAACGTGGCCTTCATGGTCGCGTTGGCGTTTGGCATCGCTGCGTCGGCCAACTTCCCGGTGCTGTTCCTGTCGATGTTCTGGTCGGGGTTGACCACACGCGGCGCGTTGGCCGGCGGCTACGTGGGGTTGGTCAGCGCCATGGGCTTCGTGGTGTTTTCCAGGCTGGTGTGGGTGGATGTGTTGCACTTTGCCGAGCCGCTGTTCCCCTATACCCAGCCTGCGCTGTTCTCCATGCCGTTGGCGTTTGCAGCGGCGTATGGCGTTTCCCGGCTAGACCGGACTGCGCAAGCCAAGGCGGAAAGGGCGGTGTTCGCCGACCAGTTCATAAGGGGCCAGACCGGCCTTGACGCCAGCGGTGCAGTCGATCATTGAGTCACAAGTGGCCGCCGGCGGATGCTTGCCAGCGGCGCGGTGATACCTCGTTAGTACCCCCTGAAAATCTCCCCGATGCTGGTGATCGGCTGCCCCATATGCTGCGCCGCCGCTCGGTTGACGAGAGAAGGCCTGGGGGCAAGCAGGGCACTCAGGAAGACGGCCACCGTCAACACGGCCAGTAGAAAACCAAATCGGCGCATTTGATCCTCCAGCAATTTTTATTGTTGTTGTCTTCAGGTTCGATCCGAAAGGCCAGTATCACCAGGCTATTGCCCGGGCGTTTTGTCGTGGGCGAATAACTGGGTTATGGCTGCGATGTCCTGGTCGCCATGGCCCAGCTTGAACACATAGCCCCTCAACCTGCGACGGCCGGGTTGTCGACTGCATGCGATGAGCCTGCGTGCGGCACCTGTATCGATAAAGGTCGCACGGCAGGCCCATGCACTTACTGGCTCAGCGCTGCCGCGACCGATTCGCCGAAGGCCTGCAGGCCTTGTTCGAGCTGGTCGGTCGGGGTGTTCACCGGTGGCATCAGCTTGATGATTTCGCCGTTCGGGCCGCAGCGGTCGACCAGCACACCCGCCCGCAGCACAAGCTGCTGGGCATCCTTGGCTAACGCGACGTTGCCGCGGCCGAAGTCGATGCCGGCGATCATGCCGCGACAGCGCGCGGATGCGACGCCTGGAATTTCCGCGAAACCTGCGACTGCGTGCTCCATGGCCGTGCAGTTGGTGGCCAGCAACTTCAGGAACGACTCGTCGCGCCAGTAGCCGAGCGCGATCCGGGCCGTCAGGAACGCCAGTTGGTTACCGCGGAAGGTGCCGATATGATCGCCCGGTTGCCACACATCCAGCCCGGCACGAATCAACACGATCGCCATCGGCAGGCCGAAGCCGCCGATCGATTTGGCGCAGGTGATCAGGTCTGGAACCACCCCGGAGCGCTCGAAGCCGAAGAAGTCGCCGGTGCGGCCGCATCCGGCCTGGATCTCGTCGCAGATGAGCAGCACGCCGTGTTCGGTGGTCCACTTGCGCAAGCGTTGCAGCCATTCGTTGGAAGCCGGGTAGACGCCGGCCTGGATCTGCACGGACTCGACGATCACCGCCGCCGGCAGCTCCGAGCCGCTGCCCTGGTCGTTGGCCAGGCGCTCGAGGAAGCCAGTGCTGTCGAATTCGCCGTAGGGGCTGTCTTCGTACGGCACGAACACTACATCGGTCGAAAGCCCAGGGCCGCGGCGGGTGCGGTTACCAGTGACGGCGAGGGCGCCGGCGGTCATGCCATGGTAAGCCCCGTAGAACGATACGACCTTGGTACGCCCCGTCGCCTTGCGCGCCAGCTTCAATGCCGCCTCGACGGCGTCGGCACCGGTCGGGCCGGTGAACTGCACCTTGTAGTCCCAGCCGCGTGGCTTGAACAGGTCGCGCTCTATCGCCTCGAGGAACTGGCGTTTGGTGGTCGTGTGCAGGTCGAGGGCGTGGGTCACGCCGTTGGACGAGAGATACGCGATCAAGGCATCGCGCATGCGCGGGTCGTTGTGGCCATAGTTCAGGGCGCCGGCGCCGGCGAAGAAGTCCAGGTACTCGCGGCCGTCTTCGCCGCGGATCTTGCTGCCTTGGGCGGTATCGAACACCAGTGGCAGGTCACGGCAGTACATCCGCACATTGGACTCGAGCCTTTCGAACGTCTCGATGTTGTTCATGCAAACCTCTTGAAAAAATGATCTGGGCTATGGGGGGCGTGGGCGGTCAGTGCTTGACCATTACGTGGCGAACCACGGTGTAGTCTTCCAGCCCGTACATGGACAGGTCCTTGCCGTAGCCGGACAGCTTCACACCGCCATGGGGCATTTCGCTCACCAGCATGAAGTGGGTGTTGACCCAGGTGCAGCCGTATTGCAGGCGAGCGGCCAGGCGATGGGCGCGACCCACATCGGCGGTCCATACCGACGAGGCCAGGCCGTAGTCCGATTCATTGGCCCATGCCAGTGCCTGGGCTTCGTCTTCGAATGGCGAAACCGTCACCACCGGGCCGAAGATTTCACGGCACACCACCTCGTCCTCCTGCGTAGCGCCGGCCAGGACCGTCGGCTCGAAGAAGAAGCCGCCGCCCGCAGCGCGCTTGCCGCCGGTGACCACCTCAATGTGAGGCAGTTCCTTGGCACGGTTCACGAAGCCCTCGACACGCTCCAGGTGCTCTTGGGTGATCAGCGGGCCCATCTCGGTCGCCGGGTCATCCTGAAGCCCGCACTTGATGCTGGACACGGCTTCGCCGAGCTTGCGTACGAACTCCAGGTACACCGCCTTCTGCACATATAGGCGGCATGCGGCGGTGCAGTCCTGGCCGGCGTTGTAGAAGCCGAAGGCGCGGATGCCTTCGACGGCGGCGTCGATGTCGGCATCGTCGAAGATCAACACCGGTGCCTTGCCACCGAGCTCCATGTGCATGCGTTTGACGCTGTCGGCGGTGCCTTCGATGATGCGGCTGCCGGTGCGCACGGAGCCGGTCAGCGACACCATGCGTACCTGGGCGTGGCTGGTCAGCGGCTCACCCACCGAGGGGCCGCGACCGTGCACGATGTTGACCACACCGGCGGGGAAGATGTCGGCGAGCAACTCGCCCAGCTTCAAGGTGCTCATCGGCGTGTGTTCCGACGGCTTCAGCACGACGGTGTTGCCGCCGGCCAAGGCTGGGCCCAGTTTCCAGGCCGCCATCAGCAGGGGGTAGTTCCACGGCGCGATGGAGGCGACCACGCCCACCGGGTCGCGGCGGATCATTGAGGTGTGGCCCGGGATGTACTCACCCGCCGCCGAGCCCTGCAGGCAGCGCACGGCACCGGCAAAGAAGCGGAACACGTCGGACACGGCTGGCAGTTCGTCCTGCAGCACGGCGGTGAACGGCTTGCCGCAGTTGTCCGCCTCCAGGCGGGCGAACACCGGCGCCTGGGCGTCGATGCGGTCAGCGAGCCTGAGCAGCAGTGCTGCGCGGTCCTTGGGCGGCGTTTGCGACCAGGCGTCGAAGGCTGCATCGGCGCTTTGCACCGCGGCATGGACTTGGGCGCGACTGGCTTCGGTGGTCTGTACCAGGACACTGCCAAGGGACGGGTTGTACACGTCGAGGTTTTCGCCTTCGCCGGCCACCAGGGCACCGTTGATCAGGAGTTTGGTTTGCATGTCGATTCTCGCCATTGAACGGCAAGGCCAGGGCCTTGCCTTGTGGTTGTCGTCAGGGCATTCGATAGGAAGCTGGCCGCTACGCCAGCGCGTCGGGCACCGGGTTGCGGAAGAAACTGGTCCGGCAGGCGAGGTAAACCGCGCCCAGGGCGAGCCAGATACAGCCCATGATCAGTGCGTCTTTATCCAGGCTGGCCAGCATCCAGCCGGCCGTGACCAGGCCGATGAGTGGGAAGAGCACGCCGCGCAGCAGGCCAGCGCTGTCCTTGACCTGTGCGTCGAAGGTGAGCCGCAACGCGCAGAGGTTGACGGCGGTGAAGGCGAGAAACGCGCCGAAGTTGACCAGCGACGTCGCGGTGGCGATCGTCAGGCCAAAGCCCGCGGTGCCGAAAATGCCGCAGAGCAGGATATTGAAGACCGGGGTCTTGTAGCGAGGGTGCAAGGCCCCGAACAGCTTGCGCGGCAGTTGGTTGTCCCGGCCGAGGGCGTACAGCAGCCGGCCCACGCTGGCCTGGAACGACATGCCCGCGGCGAAGTGGGCGATGATGATCCCCGCCAGGACCAGCGCGAAGAACAGGTCGCCGCCGATCATGCGGGCGATCTCGAAGGCGGCCCCGTCCACGAACTCGAAGGTGGGGGAGGGGTGCGCCAGGTACATGAAGTACGAGGAGCCGACGTAGACCGAGCCGCCGATCAAGGCGACCAGCAGGATGGCACGCGGCAGCGTGCGACCCGGGTCGCGGGTTTCCTCGCTGAGCGTGGACAGCGCGTCAAAGCCCAGGAACGAGTACGCGGCAATGGCGGCGCCGGCCATGCTGGTGGCGAAGGGCACATCCTGGCTGAAGAACGGCTTGGCCGAAAGCAGCCCACCAGGGCCATTGGCAGCCACGATGTAATGCACGCACAGGCCGATGAACACCACGATGATCGCCAGTTGCGCGCCCATCAACAGCAGGTTGAAGCGGTTGGCGACCTGGATGCCCAGCACATTCAGCAGCGAGGTAGAGACGATGAAACCGGTAATCCACACCCACTCCGGCACATCTGGAAAGGCCATGTTGAGATAGCTGGCGCCAAGCAGCCAGATCAGCATCGGAATGAAGAAGTAATCGAGCAGTGCGGCCCAGCCCACCATGAAGCCGAGGTTGGCGCTGAGCATCTTGCGGGTATAGGTGTAGGCCGAACCGGCTACCGGGAACACCCTGACCAGCCGGCCATAGCTCAACGCCGTGAACACCACGCCCGTCGCTGCGATCAGGTAGGCCATCGCCGTGGTGTTGCCACTGGCCTGCGAGATCACGCCATAGGTGCCGAAGACGATCAACGGGGCAAGGAACGCCAGGCCGAACAACAGGACCGAAAACGGGCCCAGGGTGCGCTTCAGCGAAGCGCTGGGGGTTGATTCGCTCATGACTGACAGCCCTCACGCTACGAAGTGGTAAGCAGTGGCGACGATTTCACGGTAGGTTTCCACGGTCATCTCCTTCGCATTGCTGCCATCGGAGAAGTTCTTCTTCGACTTTTCAGCGATGGCCAGGAAGTCTTCCTCGCACACGCCTTTCACCTCGGCGAAGCGGGGGATGCCCAGGTCCTTGCTCATCTGGAACAGGTAGCCGACGGCGGCCTCGGCGGCCTCGCCCGGCGAGAGGTTGGGGTCGATGCCCAGTGCGTAGGCGACCTGCGCATGGCGAATGATGTCGGCATCGCGGTTATGGCCGAACACGAAGGGCAGGAAGATCGCGTTGCCCACGCCGTGTGGCGTGTCGTACATGCCACCGATGGCTTCGGAAATGCAGTGCACGCTACCTACGTCCGCATTACCGAAGGCCATGCCGGCGATCAGGCTGGCCGCCAGCATCTGCTCGCGGGCGTGCAGGTTGCCGGGTTCCAGCACGGCGGGCTTCAGGTGTTGGCTGATCAGGCGGATGGCATGCAGCGCCAGGCCGTCGCTGATGGGGTTCGACACGCGGCAGGTGTAGGCTTCGATGGCGTGGGTCAGGGCATCCATGCCGGTTGCGGCGGCAATCGACGCGGGCAGCGTGTCGAGGATATGAGAGTCAAGCAAGGCCAGGACTGGCCCGAGTCGGTAATCATGCACGCTCATCTTGTAATGACGGGCGGTGTCGGTGATCACCGAGAAGCAGGTTACTTCGCTGCCGGTGCCAGCCGTGGTCGGAATGGCAACGATAGGCGGGATGGCATGGGTGAGCGTGAACGACCCTTCGTAGTCCTCGATCCGTCCCTCATGGCTGAGCAGCACGCTGATGGCCTTGGCTGCATCCATGGCACTGCCCCCGCCTACGGCTAACAAGCCATCGATACCTTTGCCGCGATATCGCTGCGCGATCTGATTGACGTCCTCGCTGCGCGGATTGGCCTTGATGTCCGACACTTCCTCGAAGGCGATGCCTGCCTTCTCCAGGCTGGCGTAGACGCTGTCCAGCAGGCCCGCCGCCTTGACCCCAGGATCGGTCACGATGAGCACGCGGGCCAGGCCAAGTGAGTGCAGGTGTTCACCGGTGCGCTCGCGCAGACCAGGTTCCATCACGATTTTGCTGGGGAGTAAAAACTTGAAGTCCATACGTACCTCTTGCTCAATTGTTGTCATTGTTGAAAGGGCAGTAGAGGAGCACCTGCGCCAGGCCGTGGATAACAGCTCAAGCGGGTGATGTGTGGCCTGGCATTTCGCGCAAGCCAGCATTTTGTTGTTCTTGGTTTTGCTTGAACCTGGGCGAAGGCCTCCTTCGGGGGTAAAAAGAGGGGCGGCCAAGCTGCACGCCCTTGGAAGGGTGATCGTGCTACAGCATGTGTCCTGCCAGCAGGGACAGCAGCGTGCCGGACAGGCAAGGTGGGAAGTCGTGCCCCATCCCTGGCAGCAGCACCAGGCTGGAACCACGGATAGCTGCTGCCGTGGCGTACCCGCCGCTGGTCGCGACCATGAGATCTTCATCGCCATGGATGACCAGGGTGCGGCAATGAACCCGTTGCAGTTCCTGGGTGCGGTCGCCGGAATTGATGATCGCGCCGATCTGCCTGGCCGTGCCGATGTTGCTGGCCTCGCCACCGCCTCGCTCCCAGGCCAACAGGGCATAGTCACGGAAGGCGGGCTCATTCCATTCCAGGGTCGAGCCGATCAGGCGCATGATGTCCAGGTAGTCGCGAACGCTTTCCTGCTCGCTGCGCGGCGGGCGGCGCAGCAACTGCCGAATGGATTTCAACGCCGGCTGGCCGACGCGCAGCGATCCGGTGGTCGAGAAGATCGAGGTGAGCGTCCTGATACGCTCGGGGTAACGGGCAGCGAGGATCTGGGCGATCATGCCGCCCATCGACATGCCCACCACGTGCGCCGTTGCCAGGTTCAGGCCGTTCATGAGCCCGATCACGTCATTGGCCATGTCACCCAGGTCATAGCCGGGGGTGCGCTTGCGCAAGAACTGCTGCATGGCCGTGGGAGGCACTACGTCGGTGAAGAACGACCGGCCCGAGTCGCGGTTGTCCAGCGTGATGACGCGAAACCCCCGCTCAACCAGGCCGGCGATGATCGGTTGCGGCCAGTAGGTCAATTGCAGCCCCAGGCCGACGATGAGAATGACCGCAGGCGCCGTTTCGAGCCCGTGGCTGCGATAGCAAATAGGGCGCTTGCCAGGCAGTTCGCAGAAGCGGTCGGGGCTCATCCGCGGCCACCCTGTTGTTGCAGCTCGACGTTCGCGCACCGGGGCGTGCTGGGTACGGAGGAGAACGCTAGGCACTTGTCAGCCACAGCGCTGCGGCGCAGGAGTTTGGTATCGCGGAAGTAATCCATCGACATCACCCAGGGCTCGCTTGGCCCTTGGCGCGGAATGCTGTCCAAGGCGCGTTGCACATAACCGGCACCGAAATCCAGCAGAGGGCGGGTCTCGATCCCGTCTGGCGCCCGGGGTTCGCAAACGTTGTAGCCGTGTTTGTCCATGAAACCCAGCAAGCGACAGAAGTGATCGCACAGCAGGCACACTTTCAAGGTCCAGGAGGAGTTGGTGTAGCCCACCGCGAACGCGAAGTTGGGTACACCGGATAGCATGGTTCCTTTGTAGGCAAGAGTGTCGCTCAGCACCACTGGCTTATCGTCCTTGTACAGACTGATCCCCCCGAACATCTGCACATTCAGCCCCGTGGCGGTAATTACGATGTCAGCTTCCAACGCCTTGCCGGATTTCAGCAACAGACCGGATTCGGTGAACCGCTCGATATGGTCGGTGACAATGTCGGCCTTACCCGCGCTGATCGCCTTGAACAGATCGCCTTCAGGTACCGTGCACAAGCGCTGGTCCCAAGGGTTGTAGGGCGGATTGAAATGGACGTCGACCGGGTAGCCTTTCGGCAGCTCCTTGCGCGTCAGCCACAGCAGCAGTTTGCGGGAAAGCTTGGGGAAGCGCTGGCAGAAGGCCCAGAAGGCCAGGGTGATCCTGGCGTTCTTGTAGCGTGTCAGAGAGTAAGCGGTTTGCTCGGGCAGGATCTTGCGCAGAAACGCCGCAACCGCATCATTGGCTGGTTGGTTGATGATGTAGGAGGGCGTACGCTGCAGCATGGTGATGCTGGCGACTTTGTCCGCCATCGCCGGAATCAGGGTCACTGCCGTCGCGCCGCTGCCAATGACTACGACACGTCTGCCCGTGTAATCCAGGTTCTCTGGCCAGTGTTGCGGATGAACGATCTGCCCCTTGAACTGTTCGGCTCCCTCGAAGCGGGGGCTGAATCCTTGGTCGTACCTATAGTAGCCGCCCGCGCTGAACAGCCAGCGACATTCGATTGTGCGGGCCTGCCCCAGGTGACCGTCCTCCACCCGCACCGCCCACAAGCCCTTGTCCGTTTGCCAGTTCGCCGAGATGACTTTCTGCTTGTACTGGATCAAGGACTCCAGCTCATGCTCGTCGATCGCTTCACGCAGGTACTCGAGAATGTCTGCGGCGTCCGCCAATGATTTCGCCTTGGTCCAGGGCTTGAAGTCGAAGCCGAAGGTGTACAGGTCGGAGTCAGAGCGGATGCCGGGATAGCGGAACAGGTCCCAGGTGCCGCCCATTCGCTCACGAGACTCGAGAATCGTGAAGGTCTTGTGAGGCTGATGGCGTCGCAGATAGGCGGCCGCGCCGATGCCAGACACACCGGCTCCCATGATCAATATATCGAGTGGCTCAACCGGAAGAGCAGTGTGCGAGGACATAGGGCTTCCCATTATTGTGTTATAGGGGGTGATCTTTTGACTTGATCATTTGACCATGATGAGGCGACAGATTACCCGGGGGCAAGGTGCAAAATGCACCGTGAAGCAATTTTTTTGGGATGATTTGAACCTGGTGGGATTGGGGTAGGGGGTATTGCGCGTCGGGCGACTCCAGGTTTTGGCGTCGTTATGACAGGGCGGTATGTGGGTTTGGGTGGCAAGAGGCGACAGTCCGTTTGTCTGTCAGACCTATGGATACCGGATTGCCGTGTCACACCGGACCACGGCAATCTGAATGACGTCTCAGTAGCTGGCCACCAGCAGCTTAACCGCCTGGCAAGCCGTTTCTGTCTCAGCCTCCAGGCGTTCGAGGTTGCCGTGGGCGGTCCAGGAGAGAAGCAAACCATCGAAAAGGTTGATGAGCAGCCGACTGACTGTGGTGCGTGCGGCCTGATCCAGCGCATCGCCGGTCGCCTTCTGGATGGCCTGTTGGGTGGCTTCGATGGAAACGGTATAGATCTTCGCTGCCATTTCCGGGTCATTGCGCAGGTTCCAGAAGAACAGCTCGAACTGGGTTATGGCCCGTTCGGGGTGTGCGATGAACCACTTGACCAACTGGCGCAGCATTTCCCCTACCGATTCGGCGGGGAGAGCGTTTGCCGGAGCCTGCAGCGATTGCTGCGGCATGTTGATCAAGGACTCGTAGACCGCACAGAACAAGTCTTCCTTGGTGTGAAAAACGTAATGCAGCGAGGCCAGCGGCGAATCTGCCGCTGCCGCAATGCGCCGCGTCGTGGCGTTGGCTATGCCGTGTTCTGCGATCACCTTGATGGTCGCTTCAATGAAATCCTGTCTGCGTTCTTCCGCGCCTATCCGAGCCATTCAGCGTTCTCCCCTTTTGGCCTTGCGCCAACCGCCGGGTCCGGCGTCGGCGGTGACGAATGCTATCGCAAAGTCCTGGCCCAATCCATGAGATGAGTCGATGCAACCCTTTCCGTCTGCGGTCTTGCCGTCGGTATGTGGCCATTGCCCAGAGGCAGATGCTGACTGCCGTACTTCACCGAGGCCGGGGCAGTAGCGAAGTGGTAAAAAAACCAGATCAAATGACTTGATCAAATGACTATATTCAATGATCATGGCAATGCCGAGCAGATCATTACGGGCTTCGGCAGCGGCATAAGAGGTTGCTGTGGTGGTTGCGCCGGTGGAACGAGGCGGTTGCCCGGGCTCGCTGGATAGAACAATGAAAAACCGGACAGGTAGAAGGCAGATGGATACACAAAAACTCTCGACGGTCAGCAGTGATGCGTCGGTGGAACAAGTGGTGGAAATCATTCGGCGTGACGGCGGTGTCATCATTGCTGATTTCGTCTCGCCAGAGACGCTCAAGTGCCTCACCGAAGAGCTGGACACCTACTTGAATGTCACGCCCTGCGGAGAAGACCCCTATTTCGCAGGCATGCAGACCCGTCGTATCGGTCGCATCATCGGGCGAAGCGATACGGCGGTGGAGGTGGCACTAAACCCGTTGTTCATCGGCGCGGCCAGGCAGATCCTGCAGACACCAACCCATGTCTGGGTGGGCAGCGACCGCATCGAGATGGCACCTGACATTCAACTCAGCATTACCCAGGCCATTCAGATCGGCCCCGGCCAAGGCCTTCAGCCCCTGCACCGCGACGATGCCACCTCGCTGTGGCGACATCCCCAGTTCGGGCGCGAGGCCCGTCTGCAGATCATGCTGGCCATCTCGGACTTCACCGAAGAGAACGGTGCCACGCGCGTTATTCCGGGCAGTCATCAATGGGATGACGAGCGCGGGCCGACCCAGGAAGAAACCATCGCCGCCGAGATGAAAGCAGGCTCTGCGCTGTTGTGGCTGGGGTCGGTCTATCACGGCGGTGGCGCCAATACCACAGCGTTTCCTCGTACTGGTCTGACCATGGCCTACGACTTGGCCATCCTGCGCCTCGAAGAAAATCACTTCCTTTCCATTCCCATTGAACGGGTTCGCCAGCTCCCCGCAGAAATGCAACGCCTGCTGGGCTGGAGTGTGAGCTCCACGCTGCTGGGCTGGGTGGAAATTGATGGCCAGATGCGTGACCCACAAGAGCTCTTGGGCATGCCTGCTTTTTCCGAACCGGGAAAAGGCTTCTGAGATCCTGAGTTTACACAGCCTGCTGCATATTGAATTTCTGCCCTTTTGGGCGCAACCAAGGAGATGACACCATGGCGTTCTCAATCGACTCGAAAGTTGGCGAGCTGCTGGATAACAGCACTACGAGCCAGATCCTTGAAAAGCACCTGCCCGGTATCGGTAAACACCCACAAATTGGCATGGCCCGTGGCTTTGCCTTAGTGACGGCGGCAAAATATTCCGGCGGGTTTATTTCTCAGGAAACGCTGAATAAAATCGACAGCGACCTGAGGTCTCTCGTCGATTAATCGCGGCCATGCTGACCTGCTCGTATAACTTAAGTTACCGGTGCAGGTCAAATAATTCAGCCCGTATTTCCCCGCTGATTGGGTTTGCAATAGTCGTGCGATTGGTTGCCGATTTCGACATGCAATGTGATGTCGATCCTCAGATTGAGAGAGGCTGTTCTCGTGGAACTGATAGAAGTGAGTATCCTGGGTTCATGTATATTGCTAATCATCTGTGGCTTGTATTATGGGGCGGCATTCATCGGGCGAAGAAATTATCTGCTCGGCGGAGAGTTTTTGATTGTCGGGATATCCGCAACGAATTTCGCGATCTTCCTCGTTACGGGCTGGCTGGCAAATTATAACGTTGCCATATTCCTCGATGCTTTTTCCCGGGGCGTTGGTATTCCTGTTATTGCAACGCTTGGCTTGATGGCGGTAACGCACGATTACAAGCCGTCCCCGGTGAATGACATTGTGTTTTTCCTGGCGGGCTTTACGGTTGCAGCCATTTACTTCATGTCGAGTTCATTCAAGCAGTTCCTGCCTTATTTTTATATGGTGATGTGGCTGGCTTACACAGCGTACCTGGCCTATTTCATTTGGCGACTGGTTTGTGCCAGAGAGCTTCTGCATGCGCTGGCTACCACCTTGGGCGGAGTGGCGGGGCTAACGATAGCATTCCGGTATGACTTCTTTCCGATTCCGGGTGACGATTCAAAGGTGGTATTCATGACCTTTGCTTTCTTGACTTGGTCGTACTCGATTGTGCAATCATTCTATGCCTATGGTGCACTTCAGCGTTCTAGAAGTGCCTCAGTTGAGGCGTTACTCAATGTTCGTTGAATTGAGCGGCGCAGGTGCGTCGTTGTGCCGCCAATCCCTTGATTCGAAGTAACTCCATGTCGGGCCATGGGCCCGCATCTTTACCGCCTCCAGGGGCGGTTTTTTTATGGGTAATTGATTAATTTCCATGGTTGGGTTTCCAATGGAAATATTTAAGGCTTGCTCAATGTAAACGGCAGCGTGCAATGGTTAAGTATAATTAGCAATGCATCATGGTTGGGCATGCGCTGGTAACACATGTTTCTTTACTTCCCATTAAGGTGCAGGCATCTGAGGAACATAGATCGTCACTATCGACTAAACACCTGATTTATTTAACTTAATCATTCCACGAGACTTCTGGCATGTGGATTGCTTTCTGATCACCCGACATGGTCACCTGACCATGTCAAATGATCAGCTTGCGATAGGTGCCCATTTCCGTGTGGATGGTGGGGTTGCCGGTCCAGGCCCTTTGTTCGAGGAGCCTTCAATGAAAGAAGTATCTACAGGGCAGAAAGACGACATGTCCGCCGGCTGTATTTTCAGGCAGCTGCTGGTTACCCTCGCGGTATCGACCGCGATGTGCTCGGTACAGGCCGCACCCCAGGGGGCCGGGGAGCTGGGTTCGAAGCTGACGCCATTGGGCGGTGAGGTGGCTGCTAGTTCAAGCGGGGATATTCCGGCCTGGACTGCTCCGGGGCCGCAAGGGGGGGGCTGGAGCTATGGCCAGGTGCGAGGGGACCACTGGAAGTTCAAGGATGACAAACCCCTCTACAGCATCGACTCGAATAGCGTGGCGCAGTATGCGAGCAAGCTGTCCCCCGGCCAGCTCGAACTGTTCAAGAAGATTCCGGGCTATCGCATGGAGGTCTACCCGACCCGCCGCACCTGTGGCGTACCGGACTTCGTGGCGGATAACACGCGGCAGAACATTGGCTTCGCCAAGCTCGACTCCACAGGGGTTGCCCTCGAGGACGCCCATGTGCCGGGCATCCCGTTCCCTCTGCCCAGTACAGGCGCAGAGGTGATGTGGAACATGAAGATGCGCTATCGCGGCCTTGGTGTCGAGATTCCTAAAAGCATTTCAGGCATTTCGCCGCGCAAGGGTGGGGAGTGGTTACGCCAGTCGTCAGACACCTTTTTCTTCACGCCCTGGGGAAAGAAAGGCAGTGCACTTTTTTCGTCCATTGGCCGCTTGGAAAACGCCACCTTCTCCAGTTACCGGGAGCCAGCGGCGCTGGCCGGCCAGGCTGGTGTGCAGACGACTGTAGCCGGCGAGCAGGCCACCACCTTCTACTATTTCCCCGGCCAGCGTCGGGTCAGGCGCATGCCATCGTATTCCTACGACGCTCCGCAGATCGGGCTGGACAACCAATACACCGTCGATGAGGCGAACGTGTTCTTCGGAGCCATGGACCGCTTCGATTGGAAACTGATCGGCAAGCAGGAGCTGCTGGTGCCGTACAACGCCTTTGGCGCCTATGACACCGCAGCCAAGGTGGAAAGCTTCGCCGGCGACGATTCCATCGCGCCACAGTCGCGCCGCTACGAATTGCATCGTGTCTGGGTCGTCGAGGCCAATGTTCGCCAGGGCATGCGCCACCAAGCACCCAAGCGCCTGTTCTACATCGACGAGGACAGCTGGAACCCGTTGCTGGCCGTTGACTATGACAAGCAAGGGCAGATCTGGAAGGTGCGTGAAGGGTTCTCGATCCCCGTCTACGAGACCGGCGCGTGCGATGTGCAGGCCCAGGTCCAGTACAACCTCGCCGATCATCGTTACCTGTTCGACATGACCTCGATCGGCGCGGGCAAGAACGATATTCGCTGGCTCACCGAAGACAG
The DNA here is from genome assembly GCF_947311875.1 of Pseudomonas sp. PARCl1. NCBI lineage: Bacteria > Pseudomonadati > Pseudomonadota > Gammaproteobacteria > Pseudomonadales > Pseudomonadaceae > Pseudomonas > Pseudomonas sp. PARCl1. Next base: position 120,955 of record NZ_CAMZMX010000006.1, on the reverse strand, counting down.
TGGCAACCCTCGCCTGAAACGCGACTTCTTCACCTCCGACAACCTGCGAGCCATCAGCGAGCGCTAAACCGACGCCAGATCGAGAGCCCACATGAAAAAAATAATTACGAAAGCGTCAGGCCTTGTCATCGTGTGCGCAACCCCACTGGCAATGGGGTTCACCTTTGAAACCGAAACCCTCAATGGCTCCTTCGACTCCACGATCACCGCAGGCATGGGCCTGCGTACCGAGTCGCGGGGCTGCAACCTGATCAACCAGGGGCCGACCGGGCACAACGTGCCCTCCGGCTGCCTGGCGCAGAGTTCCGGCGTGGCGGACCAGGGCGACCTGAACTACGACCGCGGCGACTTGTTCACCAACTACCTCAAGGGTACCCATGAGCTGTTGCTGAAGATGCCCGAAGACTTCACCTTCATGGCGCGCGGGACCTGGATCCGCGACTTCGCTGCCACCGATACCACCGGCACGCTGTCGTTCAACACCCCACAGAGCGTCGGCAGCAACGGGCTGAGTGACGACGCCCGCGACGACCTCGCCTTCAAGGCTCGCCTGCTGGACCTGTGGGTGAGCAAAGGCTTCGACATGGGCGGGCAGCGGGTCCGCGCGCGCCTGGGCAACCAGGTGATCAACTGGGGTGAAAGCCTGTTCGTGGCCGGTGGCATCAACAACACCAACGCCTACGACTACCAGGCCCTGGCACGTCCCGGCGTGCAGCTCAAGGAGGCCGTGCTGCCCGCGCCGATGCTCAGTGTCGCTTCGGGCCTTGGCTCGGGTGTCAACGTCGAGGCCTACTATCAGTTCCGCTGGAACAAGAGCGAGTTGCCGCCGGTGGGCAGCTACTGGTCCACCAACAACGCGCTGGGTGAGGGCAGGGGGGACTACGGGTTCTCCGAGAAGGACGCCCGCGACAGCGGCCAGTGGGGCCTTTCGCTGCGCTGGCAACCAGAGGACAGCGACATAAACTACGGCTTCTACGTGATGCGTTATCACGACAAGTTGCCGTCATTGCGCGTCGCCATTCTTGACCCGGACACCTTCGCCGCTGCCCCCACCTGGGAGTACCAGGAAGACCGGATGATGTATGGCATCAGTGCCAACATGCCTATCGGTGACTGGGCCGTCGGTACGGAGCTTTCGTACCGGCCCAAGGATTCAGTCATGCTCAACCCGGTGATCGACCTATGCTCCAGCAATGGCGGCAAATGCTGGAAGGACGAAAAGAAGTTCCAGTGGCATCTCACCGGCCTGTACAGCTTCACGCCTTCGAACTCCCCGACGCTGCTCGACTTCACCGGAGCCAGTACTGGCACCTTGCTGTCCGAGCTTGTGGTCATCAAATACCCAGGGCTGCATAACGAGGTCAATGGCGAGCCACTCGCTGCAGGGCTCAATACCTGGCAGCTGGACCCTGCGACAGCGCCCAAGCCTCGTGGCGACAAGACGTCCTCTGGCATCAACCTGGACTTCAGCCTGACCTATGACGGCACGTTGCTGCCGGGTTGGCAGGTCACGCCAGGTGTCTTCTACTCGCGCTCGCTGGGGGGCAGGACGCCGAACCTGAGTGCGACCTTCACCGAAGACGCGAGCAGCATGAACCTGTATCTGAACTTCGTGCGAAACCCGGCCAGTTGGCAGATCTCCCTCAACTACGCGAAGTTCATGGGCGGCGACACGCCCTACGACCAGCTTTATCGTGACCGCGACTATGTCGGCATCGCGATTTCCCGCACCTTGTGAGGTCCGCCGTGAACGGTTCTGTAAAGTTATCCGAAGCTCCGGCACCTGGCCTGCTGTCACGTGTCGAGGGTGTGTTCTTCGGGCATCGTCGTCTGGTGCTGGCGAGCCTGGCGGTGTTTACGCTGATCATGGGCTGGTTCGCCGTGCAACTGCGCATGGATGCAGGCTTCGAAAAGCAATTGCCGGTAGGCCACGAATACATCAAGACATTCGAGGCCTATCGCAACGACCTGCTGGGAGCGAACCGGCTGACCATCGTGGTCAAGGCCCGACAGGGCGATATCTGGAGCGCCCCGGGCCTGAAACGGCTGTATGACGTCACCCAGGCGGTGACCTTCCTACCGGGGGTTTCGCGCAGCAGCGTGCGTTCGTTGTGGACGCCCAATGCCTTCGTCAACGAAATCACCGAAGAAGGTTTTCGCGCTGACCCACTGGTACCAGGAACGGTTTCGCCCGAGCACCTGGATGACCAGGTCATCGCGACGATCGCCAGCTCCACCGCCCAGGGTGGTTTCATCGGCACGCTGGTTTCCCGGGATCAGAGCAGTGCGATGATCACGGTGGAACTCAACGAATACGACACCGATGGTGCGCACCTTGACTATGTGGCGTTCAACCACAGGCTGGAGAAAGAGATCCGCCAGCAATTCGAGGATGGCGATTTCGAAATCCAGATCATCGGTTTTGCCAAGCAGATCGGTGATATTGCTGACGGGGCTTCAGCCGTGCTGGAGTTCTGTCTGCTGGCGTTGCTGCTGACGGCGGGGGCGGTGTATTGGTATTGCCACTCGCTGCGCTTCACGCTGCTGGCCCTGGTCTGTTCGCTGGCCTCGCTGGTGTGGCAGTTCGGTAGCCTGCGCCTGTTGGGGTACGGGCTCGACCCGTTGGCGGTGCTGGTGCCCTTCCTGGTATTCGCCATCGGGGTGTCCCATGGCGTGCAACAAATCAACTTCATCGTCCGCGAGATCGCCACCGGCAAGAGCGCCGAAGCGGCGGCGCGTTCGAGCTTCACGGGGTTGCTGATTCCCGGGACGCTGGCGCTGGTGACCGCGCTGGTTTCCTTCGTGACGCTGTTGTTGATCCCGATCCCTATGGTGCGGGAACTGGCGATCACGGCCTCGCTTGGCGTGGCCTACAAGATCATCACCAACCTGGTGATGTTGCCGTTGATGGCCTCGCTGCTGAGTGTCGATGACAAGTACGCAGCCGCCCAGGAAGTGTCCCGGCAGCGCCGCACCCGCTGGCTGCGTGGCCTGGCCCGGCTCGCCGAGCCACGCAGGGCACAATGGGTGCTTGGCTTTGCCTTGGTGGTATTCCTGGTGGCGATCTGGCAAAGCCATGACCGTGTCGTGGGCACGCTGCAGGCGGGCGCGCCGGAGTTGCGCGAAGACGCCCGCTTCAATCGCGATGCGGTTTCCATCGCCGGCAACTACGACATTGGCCTGGACTGGCTCAGCGTGGTGTTCGAAGTCAACAAGGAGCCCTCTGGCGAAGACAGCCAGTTGGCCTGCGAGGATGTTGCCCTGGGCCAGTACCAGGATCGCTTCGTGTGGGCTATGCAGGGGGTGCCCGGTGTCCTGTCGGTAACGTCGTTCTCCAGCAACATGCGCCAGTTCAATGAGGGCTACAACGAAGGCAACCCGAAGATGGCAGCGGTGCCCATCGACCCGATGAACTACGCCGCCCTGGCTACCGAGGTTGCGCGCACGCCCGGGCTGATGCGCACCGACTGCAGCATGACCGCAGTGCACCTGTACCTGGCCGATCACAAAGCCACCACGATCAACCGGGTAGTGGATGCCGCCAAGGCATTCCGCAGCGAATACCCCCTGCCAGGCATCTCGGTGCGCCTCGCTTCGGGCAACGCCGGGGTGCTGGCAGCCATCAACGAAGAAGTGGAAAAAAGCGAAACACCCATGCTGCTTTATGTCTATGCCGCCATCGCATTGCTGGTGTTCGTGGTGTATCGCGACTTGCGGGCAGTCCTGGTGTGTTGCCTGCCGCTGACCATCGGCACCTTCATTGGCTACTGGTTCATGAAGGAGCTGCAGATCGGACTGACCATCGCCACCTTGCCGGTGATGGTGCTGGCGGTGGGCATCGGCGTCGATTACGCCTTCTACATCTACAACCGTCTGCAACTGCACCTGGCTCATGGGCAGTCGATTACCAAGGCCGTGGAATACGCGCTGCTCGAAGTGGGTGTCGCCACTATTTTCACTGCCATCACCCTGGCTGTGGGCGTGGCCACCTGGGCCTTCTCGGAACTCAAGTTCCAGGCCGACATGGGCAAGCTGCTGGCCTTCATGTTCATCGTCAACATGGTCATGGCCATGACCGTGCTGCCGGCCTTCGCCGTGTGGCTGGAGCGGGTATTCCCACGTAAGCGCCCCGTGCGCATGATTGGCGCGCTGGTGCACTGAGGAGAGAAGCATGAAGTTCAGGGTTTCATTCACCGCAGCCTTGCTCGCAGCAGCAGTGCCGCTGATGTCTCTTCAGGCCGCGCCGTTGCAGGCGGTACCGGCCGTACAGGCGAGCAATGCCACGCAGGCCACCATGCTGGCCGCCGGTTGGGCGGGGGCGCGCATGGTGGCCGTGGGCGACCACGGTGTCGTGCTGTTGTCCGACGATCAGGGCATGCAGTGGCGCCAGGCGAGGTCGGTACCGCTGTCCACGCCATTGACGGGCGTGTCTTTCGTGGATGCCAAACGCGGCTGGGCGGTTGGCCACTGGGGCGCGATCCTGGCCACCACCGATGGCGGGGAGTCCTGGCGGGCCCAGCGACTGGCCACCGAGGAAGACCGGCCACTGTTCGCGGTGCACTTCTTCAATGCCCGGCAGGGTGTTGCAGTAGGCCTCTGGTCGTTGGTGCTGACGACCGAAGATGGGGGCCAGACGTGGGCTGAGCAGCCGCTGCAGGCTCCGCCGGGGGCCAAGCGGGCCGACCTCAACCTGATGGGGTTGTTTGCCGACAGCCGCGGCAGGCTGTACGCCACGGCCGAGCATGGGCAGGTGCTGCATTCCGAAGACCAGGGGAAGAACTGGCGTTACCTGGATACCGGCTACGAAGGCACCCTGTGGTCTGGCGCAGTACTGGCCGATGGGCGTCTGCTGCTGGGTGGCCAGCGCGGCACCCTGTTGCAGGGTTCAGCGGACGGCAAGGGCTTTCGCCGAGTGCCAACGCAAAGCAAAGGCTCTGTCACGAGCGTAGCGGTAGCGGGCTCTCGTGTGTTGGCGGTCGGGCTGGATGGGCTGAGCGTGCAGAGCAGCGATGACGGGCACAGTTTTCAGGAAACGCAGACCGCTGATGGCCTTTCACTGACGGCGGCGTTGTTCAACGCCGAGGGCGTACCTGTCTTGTTTTCACGCCGAGGGGTTATGCCCTGCCAGGAGTGAAGGGCCGGCCACTCGTTCAGAGGCCAGGCATCGCAAAGCGATGCCTGGCGTGTTTCCTTGCCTGGGCGTCTGGGTGGTCGTGGCACCATCAGGCCCAGGCAAGTCAACGCTGGACGCTAGAGCTGAAGGTAATCCGCCAGGTCTGCGTAGTTATGTTGCCAAAGGCCAGGGCTGCCATTGGGGTATTGGGAGCGGAAACCGAGAATCTTCTGGACCCGTGGAGAAAGCGTGCGTACCAGCTCGAGCGGCACGATCAACGGGTAGGCTTCTTCAGGCGTGATGATCGAAGCCTGCATAGGGATGGTCAGCCCGCGACGGTAATGGTCGGCGGTCACGTTGGCACCGCCGCCATGAACGACTTTCCCGCCGAACAGCATGGCATCGCCGGCTTTCAACAGGGCGGGGATCGTCATCTCTGGGGTTCCTGTATCGTAAAAGTCATCCCAATCCTGGCTCCCGGGGATCAAGCGCGTGGCGCCGTTTTCCTCAGTGAAATCGCTCAGCGCCAGCATCAGGTTGGTGATGGCGCGTGGCGCATGCCTGTTCATGGCCACGAACGGTTGGTACTGCATCATGTCACGGTGCAGCATTTGCGCTTTGCTGCCTGGGCCGATCTCGATCAACTGGGCCGTGGTCAGCCACCAGTCACCGCACTCCGGGGCGTAAAGCACGTTCCCCAGTTCGTGAAAGAGGTCGTCATCGAGAATTTCCTCACGAAAGGTCTTGCTGTGAGTGACGAGGTTGGTAAGCCGTTTGGTCTGGTGGCCATGGAACTCGGCGATCAGCGCGTGCTCGTGCCTGGAGCCGGCATCGAGCGCGGCCAGGGGGGCGTCGAGTTCGCTGTTGATTCGTGCGACTTGTTCAGGGGTCATGAAGTTGCGGATGATTACGGCACCTGCCTGGTCGCTCAGCAGCGCAATTTCTTGCGCGGAAGTCGAGCGGGTTACAACTGGCAGGCTTGGCGTGGAGTTGCGAGAGGCTGACATTGAGAACACTCCAGATTGAAAGGAACGGTTGCGCAGGCGGGTTGACGTTTGATCAACGGGCATCAGGAAACAGGCCTGCTTGCTACTGCGCTAAACCCAGGAAAGGGACATGGAGCGCCACGGTGCCTCCTTGTTCTTTTTGTTCAGGCAGTGAGTTCATGCTAGGTTTGCACTGGCCCTGCGCCAAGGTACGAACTGCACCATTTTCCAGCCGATTTTTGAGTGATTTGCACCGCCCATGACCAGCACGCCATCGCCCTGGCCACGCCCCTCGGAAGCCGTTCGCGAGCTTATGCGCAAAGGCGCCGAACTCGCTCAGGCGCTGCCCCCTGAGTGGGTCGAGCGGCTGAACCAGTCACTGTTCTCTTCACCCGAAGATGCCAGGTTGCTGGAGGACCCGGTCATCCTCGCGTCGTGCCGGCGCGCCAACCGAGCAGAGTTGCTGCATTGGGCCAATGCCAACCTGCAGCGCCCTGGTGAGCCGGTGGAGCCCTACGTGTCTGCTGACATGGTGGACACGGCCAGGGAGCTCGCCCGCAGGGGGCTGTCCGAGCTGCTGATGAATGTTGCAAGGTCGACACAGAACGCAGCCTGGGACCTGTGGATGAAGATGGCCTTCAGCCTGACGCAGGATCCCGTGGTGCTCGAGGAATTCCTGAAGGTCTCGTCGCGTTCGATCTCGGAATTCATCGACAGCAACATGCGTGTGGTGACGCAGATCATCCTCGAAGAAAAGAACGCCCAGACCCATGATGATCCTGTCGATAAACGCAGCCTGGTCAGCCGGCTGCTCGATGGCAGGGATGTGGACGCGGAGCAGTTCGGCAGGCGACTGGGCTACAGCCTTGCGCAGAGACACCATGCCTGCCTCATCTGGAGCGAAACCCCGGACGCCGAGATTCGCCCCCTGGAAGATATGGCGCGTGCCCTGGCGCAGCTCACGGGCACGGTGGCGCCCCTGATCGTATTTGCGGGCCCTGCGACCCTGTGGGCCTGGAGCAATGCGGCAAAGCCGCTGGACCTATACCTGCTGCAAGGCGTCGCTCGACAATTTCCCAAGATTCGCGCGGCAATCGGTTCGGCGGGCGCGGGGATGAATGGCTTCCGGCGCTCGCACCTAGAAGCCTTGACCACCCAGCGGGTGATGGGCCGCTTGGCGGGTTCACCCGCCGTTGCCACGATCGATCAGGTGAGGATGGTGTCGTTGATGACCCAGGATGCCCGCGCGGCCAGGCAGTTCGTCTTGAGCACCCTGGGGCGCCTGGCGACCGAACCCACGGTGCTTCAGCATTCGTTGCACGCCTTCCTGGCCAATGGCTGCAGCATCACCCAGACCGCCGAGGTGCTGGGTACCCATCGCAATACCTTGCTTCGCCGGCTGGAGCGCGCCCAGGACCTGCTGCCTGTCCCGCTTGCCGATCATCGCATCCAGATCGCCGCCGCTCTTGAGCTGGTGATCTGGAGTACGCCGCTCGATGGCGACGAGCAATAGCGGTTATCCCCTTCCTTTGGCGCAATGGCGCTTCACGGCTGTTGCCCTACGCGGGCGCCCAACAGGGTGCCCGCGTTGCAATGCCCTGCAAAAACGCGTTCTCCAGCATCTTTGCACGCTCGCTTGGCGCATGCCCTCGCTGGCGGGCATCGACCATGCCGTGCAACAGCGATAAGAACATCTCGGTCAGCAGCGCCGCGGTGACATCCGCTCGAAATACACCCTGTCGCTGGCCGCTGAAGAACAACGCATCGAGCCTTTCCAGATAAAACCGCAGCTCGTGCTGCACGCTCATGTGCACAGGGTAACGGGAAGCCAGGAAGGCGATCAGTTCGCCTTGGGCCAGGTGTTCGCGAATCAGCTGACGCAACGCGGCCAGGGGCTCTGTGGAAGCCAGCGCGCCGCTGTTGTCGAGGATCTGCATGAGCGTGTTTTTGGCGTGCTGTTCGAGCTGGCTATCGAGGTTTTCTCTCGTCCCGCAGTAACGGTGCAAGGTAGCCCGGCTGATGCCCGCCAACGCCGCCAGTTCACCCATGGACGCTCTGGGTCGCAAGGCGGCAGCGGCATAGAGGGCATTCACCAGCTTGGTGGAAAGCGATGAAGGAGGGAAGCCTGAAGTGGTCATGAGGAGTCTTGTTTGATTTTATTGAGACATAATTGACTCATATGGGTTTGGAAAGTAGCATTCGCCCCGTTTTCAATCAAGGCTCGGGTGAGTGATGGGCAAGACAGGTTCGATAAGAGTGGGCGTACTGGCCGTGGCGATTGCCTTGGCCGGGTGCGAGCCCGCAGCAGAGCAGGACGGCGCAGCCAATGCGAGCTACCCGGTGGAAATCGTGACGTTGGCCTCCGAGCAGGTGACCCTGGCCGCTGAGTTGCCGGGCCGGGTCGAGCCGATGCGGGTCGCAGAGGTAAGGGCGCGGGTGCCGGGTATCGTGTTGCACAAGCGCTTCGAGGAAGGGGCTGACGTCAAGGCGGGGGATGTGCTGTTCCAGATCGACCCGGCGCCGTTCAAGGCCGCCCTGGCCCGCGCCGAGGCGGACCTCGCCCGTGCCCAGGCCGTGCACCAGGAAGCCCAGGCGCGTGTGAAGCGCTATGAGCCGCTGGTCAAGATCGAGGCGGTCAGCCAGCAGGATTTCGACAGCGCCACTGCCGAGTTGCGCAGTGCCCGTGCGGCGATTCGTTCCGCGCAGGCCGATGTGCAGGCCGCACGCCTTAACCTGGGTTACGCCACCGTCACTGCGCCGATCTCCGGACGCATTGGCCGTGCGCTGGCCACCGAAGGCGCTTTGGTGGGGCAGGGGGAGGCGACGCTGATGGCGCGGATACAGCAACTCGACCCGATCTACATTGACTTCACGCAGTCAGCTGCTGACGCGCTGCGCCTGCGACAGGCGGTCAAGGACGGCGCACTCTCGGCCGACAGCCAGCGTCTGACCGCGCAAGTGGAAGGCACCGATTTCCAGCGTTCAGGCGAGCTGATGTTCACCGATGTGAGTGTGGACCGCGGTACCGGCCAGGTCGTCCTGCGTGGGCGTTTCGATAATGCCGACGGCACCCTCTTGCCGGGCATGTATGTGCGCGTGCGCGCACCTCAAGGTACCGACAACCACGCCATCCTGGTTCCTCAGCGTGCGGTCCAGCGAGGCAGCGATGGCCAGGCACGGGTCATGGTAGCCGCCAATGGCATCGCCGAGGCACGCGTCGTGCGAACCGGTGTGATGCAAGGCTCGCGTTGGCAAATCAACGAAGGGCTCGAGCCAGGTGATCAGGTGATCGTCGGTAGCCCGGCAGGGTTGGCACCCGGTATGCCGGTGGCGCCGGCACAGCAACAAACGGCTGCCGCCCAGTGACGCGAGGAACGTGAGATGTCCAGGTTTTTCATCCATCGCCCGAACTTTGCCTGGGTCGTGGCGTTGTTCATTTCACTGGCAGGATTGCTGGTGATTCCATCCTTGCCCGTGGCCCAGTACCCCAACGTGGCGCCACCGCAGATTTCCATCACTGCCTCCTACCCCGGCGCTTCGGCCAAGGTCATGGTGGAGTCGGTGACCAGCATCATCGAACAGTCGCTCAACGGCGCCAAGGGCCTGTTGTACTACGAGTCGACCAACAACTCCAACGGCGTGGCCGAAGTGATGGTGACCTTCGAGCCTGGCACCGATCCGGACATGGCGCAGGTCGATGTGCAGAACCGCTTGAAACAGGCCGAGGCGCGTATGCCTCAGGCGGTGCTGACCCAAGGGCTGAAAGTCGAGCAGGCCAGCTCCGGTTTCCTGCTGATCTACGCCCTGACCAGCACGGTCGGCAACCGTGGCGATACCACGGCCCTGGCCGACTATGCCGCGCGCAACATCAACAACGAACTGCTGCGCGTGCCCGGCGTGGGCAAGCTGCAGTTCTTCGCGTCCGAAGCGGCCATGCGGGTCTGGGTGGATCCGCAGAAGCTGGTGGGTTATGGCCTGTCCATCGACGATATCAACGCGGCGATTCGCGGCCAGAACGTCCAGGTGCCGGCCGGCAGCTTCGGCAGCACGCCGGGCGCCAGCGAGCAGGAGCTGACCGCGACCCTGGCCGTGCAGGGCACCCTCGACACGCCGGAGGCGTTCGCCGGCATCGTCCTGCGCGCCAACCCGGATGGCTCCAGCGTGCGTCTGGGTGATGTCGCGCGCATGGCCATCGGTAGCGAGAACTACAACCTGTCGGCACGTCTGAACGGCCACCTGGCGGTGGCCGGCGCGGTGCAGCTGGCGCCGGGCGCCAACGCCATCCAGACAGCGACGCAGGTCAGGGAGCGCCTGGCCGAGCTGTCGCAGTTCTTCCCCGAAGGGGTCGAGTATTCGGTGCCGTACGACACCTCGCGCTTCGTCGACGTGGCCATCGAGAAGGTCATCCACACCTTGATCGAAGCCATGGTGCTGGTGTTCCTGGTGATGTTCCTGTTCCTGCAGAACGTGCGCTACACCCTGGTGCCCTCGATCGTGGTGCCGGTGTGCCTGCTCGGGACGCTGATGATCATGAAACTGCTCGGCTTTTCGGTGAACATGATGACCATGTTCGGCATGGTGCTGGCCATCGGCATCCTGGTGGACGACGCCATCGTGGTGGTGGAGAATGTCGAGCGCTTGATGGCCGAGGAAGGCCTGTCGCCGGTGGAGGCGACCGTCAAGGCCATGGGGCAGGTTTCCGGAGCCATTATTGGTATCACCCTGGTGCTGGCGGCGGTATTCCTGCCTTTGGCGTTCATGTCCGGTTCGGTGGGGGTGATCTATCAGCAGTTCTCTGTGTCTCTGGCTGTCTCGATCCTGTTCTCCGGCTTCCTGGCCCTGACCTTCACGCCTGCGCTGTGCGCCACGCTGCTCAAGCCAGTGCCTCATGGCTATCATGAGAAGGGCGGTTTCTTCGGGGCATTCAACCGTGGCTTCGCCCGTATCACGGAGCGCTATTCGCTGCTCAGCAGTGAGCTGGTGGCGCGTGCCGGGCGCTGGATGCTGGCGTATGTCGGCATCCTGGTGGTGCTGGGCTATTCCTACCTGCGCCTGCCGGAGGCCTTCGTGCCGGCTGAAGATCTGGGCTACAGCGTCGTCGACGTACAGCTGCCGCCAGGTGCCAGCCGGGTACGTACCGACTACACCGCCGAGGCGTTGGAGAAATTCCTGATGTCTCGTGAGGCGGTGGCCAACTCGTTCATCGTCAGCGGCTTCAGTTTCTCGGGCCAGGGCGACAACGCCGCACTGGCGTTCCCCACCTTCAAGGACTGGTCGCAGCGTGACATGACGCAATCGGCGGAGGCGGAAACGGCAGCGATCAATGCACAATTCGCCACCAACGGTGACGGCACCATCACTGCGGTCATGCCACCGCCCATCGACGGCCTGGGCAACTCCGGTGGTTTCGCCCTGCGCCTGATGGACCGTGGCGGCCTTGGCCGTGAAGCACTGCTCGCCGCCCGTGACCAACTGCTGGCCCGTGCCAACGGCAATCCGGTGATTCTCTACGCGATGATGGAAGGCCTGGCCGAGGCGCCGCAGTTGCGCGTGCACATCGACCGGGAAAAAGCCCGAACGCTGGGGGTGAGCTTCGAGGCCATCAACAGCACCTTGGCCACTGCTTTTGGTTCGGCGGTGATCAACGACTTCACCAATGCCGGGCGCCAGCAGCGCGTGGTGGTGCAGGCTGAGCAAGGCGAACGCATGACCCCCGAAAGCGTACTGCGCCTCTATGCCCCGAATGCCAACGGCGAGCAGGTGCCGTTCAGCGCCTTCGTCACCATCCAGTGGGAAGAGGGGCCGGTGCAACTGGTGCGCTACAATGGCTACCCGTCCATCCGCATCGCCGGCGACGCTTCGCCGGGGCACAGTACTGGCCAGGCGATGGCCGAGATGGAGCGTCTGGTCAGCGAGCTGCCGCCGGGTATCGGCTACGCCTGGACGGGCCTTTCCTACCAGGAGAAGGTGTCCAGCGGCCAGGCGGCCAGCCTGTTCGCCCTGGCCATCCTGGTGGTGTTCCTGCTGCTGGTGGCGCTGTACGAAAGCTGGGCGATTCCGCTGACGGTCATGTTGATCGTGCCGATTGGTGCCTTGGGTGCGGTCTGGGCGGTGACGCTCACCGGCATGCCCAACGACGTGTATTTCAAGGTCGGCCTGATCACCATCATTGGCCTGGCGGCGAAGAACGCCATCCTGATCGTCGAGTTCGCCAAGGAACTGTGGGAGAAGGGCTACAGCCTGGGCGACGCCGCCATCGAGGCCGCGCGCCTGCGTTTCCGTCCGATCGTGATGACCTCCATGGCGTTCATCCTCGGCGTGGTGCCATTGGCCGTCGCCTCCGGCGCGGGGGCGGCAAGCCAGCGCGCCATCGGCACCGGCGTAATCGGCGGCATGCTCAGTGCCACCTTGTTGGGCGTGGTGTTCGTGCCGATCTGTTTCGTCTGGGTGTTGACGCTGCTCAAGCGCAAGCCCGTACCTGAGCAACCGGTCGAGGTTGCCAAGTGATGATCAAATTCAATCGTGTGCTTCCCTTGGTCCTGTCCTTGACCTTGACCGGTTGCTCCCTGGCGCCCACCTACCAGCGCCCAGAAGCACCGGTGGCGGCCGGATGGGGCGATGCTGCCGGTCATGCCGGCCCTTCGGTGGAGCAGATGCAGTGGCAGGCGTTCATTGTCGACCCGGTGCTGCGTCAGCTGATCGCCAGTGCGCTGGACAACAACCGCTCCTTGCGCCAGACCCTGCTCGACATCGAGCAGGCCCGCGCCCAGTACCGGATCCAGCGGGCCGACCGGGTGCCTGGGCTGAACGCCAGCGCCGCGGGCAATCGCCAGCACCTGCCTTCGGCACTTTCGAACGATGGCCGCGAAGGGGTCACCAGCACTTATCAGGTGGGCTTGTCATTGCCGGAATATGAGGTGGACCTGTTCGGACGGGTCAAAAACCTGAGCGATGCGGCCCTAGAGCAGTACCTGGCCACCGAGGAAGTCGGGCGTGCCGCACGCATCGCCCTGATCGCCGAGGTGAGCCAGGCCTACCTGGCCTTGGACGGTGCCGAGCGGCGCCAGGCGCTGACCCGCCAGACCCTGACCAGCCGCGAGGACTCTCTGGCGTTGGTCGGTCAGCGTCGCGCTGCCGGCACGGCAACGGCGCTGGACCATCAGGAGGCGTTGGGGCTGGTCGAGCAGTCTCGTGCCGAGCTCGAAGTCACCGTGCGCCAGCAGCGCCAGGCCTACAACGCGCTGTTGCTGTTGCTGGGCAGCGCCGAGGCGGCCAAGGCGATGCCCGTTGAGCGCCCGGATGAGCTGATGGTGCTCAATGACATTGCGCCGGGCGCGCCGTCGGCATTGATCGAGCGCCGTCCCGATATCCTCGCCGCCGAACACCGGCTGCGTGCGCGCAATGCCGATATCGGCGCGGCACGGGCCGCCTTTTTCCCGCGTATCAGCCTGACCGGCAGCTTTGGCACCGCCAGTACGCAGATGTCCGGGCTGTTCGACGGTGGCTCGCGTAGCTGGGGCTTCATGCCGCAGTTGTCACTGCCGTTGTTCGACGCCGGGCGCAACCGGGCCGGGCTCAGCCTGGCCGAGGCACGCAAGGACTCGGCCGTGGCCGCCTACGAAGGCGTGATCCAGGTCGCCTTCCGCGAAGTGTCTGATGCGCTGGCTGCCGCCGACACCCTGCGCCGCGAACAAACCGCGCGCCGGGCCCTGGTCGACACCAGCCGTGCGACGCTGGCGCTGGCCAAGGCGCGGTACGAGGGTGGGGTGGACAGCCATTTGCGTTACCTGGACGCGCAGCGCAACAGCTACGTGAACGAAGCAGCCTTCATCGAAGCCAGTACCCAGCGCCAGCTTGCGTTGGTCGACCTATTCCGCGCACTCGGTGGCGGCTGGCCGGGCAAGGGCTGAAACAGCCTCCTTTGGTTGGCATGTCCAGCCACTTGGCCCCAGAGATTGATGTCCTGGGGCCTTTTTTGGGGCTGGCGAAGGCAGGTCAGCGAGCAGGTGCCGCAGCGCCGTCGAGGAATAGCAGCTCCAGCGTCTGCACGGATGTGGCGCTGGCTGCTCTCCCGCGTCGTTCGGCATCGACGATGCCATACACCATGCTAAGGAACATTTCGGTGAAGATCGCCGCGCTGATATCGATACGGAAAGCGCCCGCTTGCTGGCCACGCAGGAAGAAGGCATCCAGGGCGTCGGCATAGGCCCGCCACGGGCGGTTCGCCTCGCTGTCGTCGAATGAGTCCGGGCGGTACTGAAAGAGCAGAAAGATCATCATTTCGCGATGCTTGAGGTGCTCGACGATGAGGCGATGCAGGGCTGCGCTGGGGTCGCTGCCGTGCAGGTCAGCGTTGCCGATGACCTGGGAGAGGACCTGGTTGCCATAGCGCTCCAGCATGTTCACCAGGTTGTCACGGGTTCCACAGAAACGGTGCAGGGTCGCCTTGCTCACGCCCGCCGCCTCGGCCAGCTCCTTCAATGTGGCTCGGGGGTGGACGACGATCGCGTCGGCCAGCGCTTTGAGCAGGCGCTCATCGGTAGGGAGGTGCATCAGAAGATTCCACACTGCATATCGTGCAAGCATTGTGAAGGAAAACGACTCATAGGACACCCATTTGAGTAAATAATGGCTCAACCAGGGCTTGCAGGTAGTAGACGTACGGGTGCTTGCTTGCACGTGTACCGGCACCGCCTCCTTCGGTGTGCCAGAACGAGGGAGGCGGCGAAGTTCAGGGGCAGAATGAAGCACTCCTGGGTGGCGCCGGGATTAGGGAAGGCGACTGAGGACTTGGCGATTTTGGATGAGGAAATCAGGACGATAAAAGCGTCAATCATTGGTGCCACTGCTCAATGAGCGACTTGATGTCGACATGATCGAGGTCGATGGCCAGTAGTGGGTCGACCTTGTCGAACAGGGTCTGCGCAATGGCGCTGACCATTTCTTCCTTGTTGGCAAAGTAGTAGGTCACCGCGCCTGTGGTGCAGCCGATGACCCGAGCTTCAAAGCTGTCGTAGCCGTCAAGCAGTGTGGAGATATCGTCATACCACCTCGCCCTTAATGCTGGATCCCGGAAGGTGAGTTCGCCGGACGCTTACACTGGTAAATGCCCGCAGCCATGCGCGTAGAGCTACCGCAGACGTCACACGTGACATCAGTAATGGCCTCAATCTCGACCCGCCCGGTAATTTTCACTCTTGGCTCCTAGAAAAAGGCTTCGATCCCTGTGGACGCCAGGCTGGAAATCGGCAGGCGATCCGAGCTCAACCGCGGTCGCGCATGCCGATGCGTTTAACCGAATGTGCGCGCTCCTGATCATGCGAGTGATAATAGGTGTTCTGGGTTGTACTGAGATTGCTGTGACGCAAGTCTTCCTGCAGGTCCTTAGGATTGCGCAGCGGCGCGTCAAAGGTGGCGGAGGTGTGACGCAGCCAGTGCGCGGACGCACAGCGCAGACTTTTCATCTCGTGGTTCGCGCGGCCTTCGCTGCGCATCTTCTCTACGGCTTTATCAAACACGGTTTGGAGGAGGGCGCGGATCTGTCGATCAGACAAAACCGGCGCGGCCGTTGAGGGTCGTGATCAGGGGCGTAGTTTCTCCTGGATGAGGTAACTCGGGAAGTCCCAGGAATCGCCGATAACGTCTCAAATAGCGCTCTACGTAGATATCCCGCACGGCAATCTTCGCCGCCTTGTTGCCTTTACCCACGGCGAAGTACCACCAATTACCTTCATCATCTAAGCGGAAGTCACCCATGGTGGATTTCCAGTTTTTGCGACCGGCGAGATCGGAAACCCCTAGGTACATGGCGAACAGCGTGGCAACAATAAATAATGTTCGCTCATGCCGCTCCGGTTCGGCGTTCGCCATTGCTTCAACGGTATCCAGGACAAAGTCCCACCGCAGCGGCGTAAGTTGCCGCGAAGAAGTAACTTCCAGCACTTGCGTGGAGAGTCGGTTGTCTTTTTTAAAGAGCCGAAAGGGATTCGTTTGAGCGAAGCCATCTTCCACAAGAAACTCATAGAAGCGACTGCAGACCGTATACACCTGGTTCAATGTGCCATTCGCAGCTTGATACTCCTGGGTGCTCGGAGTTTCTTCAGCGATCACCTTGCGGGACTTGGTATTAAACGGATGCCATTTGGGGTTGGGGATGTAGGCCTCCCGGGCATAGAGGGCGTGCTGGTTACTGACGAACCGGCTGCGGGTCACCGGACCCATCCAGTCATCTGGCGGGTTTCGACAGAAACTCAGATAGTCTTGGGCATCCTGGCGCTTGAGCTGGTTCAGTGGTTTACCCTGGATCAGCAGCGCCCACAGCAGTCTCAAAAAATAGGGTACTTTGGCTTTAGATAATTAAGCTGAGTTGCACAGATGTCGCTTTAATTCGCAGGGCATTGCCTTGGTTGTCAATTTATTCAATCAGATCAATGGGTTAAGCATGACTACTGGTGAGTCGCCTCATTTAGCGATAGCCTCAACAATGCGCAGAGATAGGGTTATGAATCGAACCAAAGCCTTTGAATTTCCGGGAAACGGGGTTTGTGGGGTTTTGACCGGAGGTATGTGGGATTGGACACATAACGCTTATGACGCAGCATCACATTTAACATAATATGCATTATGCGCAACTTCGTATGAAGCTGCCGGGGCCGTGGGTGGGCAGATATGAAGCCAGCCCCCCCGGCCTCGATCACTGCGCTGCAGATCGAGCTTGGACCTCAGCGATGTAACCCAGCACGAACGGATCCTGCGAGCCTCGCTCCTTGTAGTAGCCAACCGCGTTGGCCAAAGTCCACCTCAGCAACCTCATCAGCACCGGATCGGAAAATTTCCAACTGCTCGACTCATACGGATACCGGCTATTGGTGAACACATCGCGGTACCGCTCGAAGGAATCTTCCTGGCCGTCCAGGGCCAAGCTGCGACGAATCGCTTCGGGAATCGCATGGAACAACGTCAACAAGTCGTGCTTGTCAGGGGTTTTACGACTGGTTTTGTCAGCGCATTGCAGATGCTGATGAGCTGATGCCAACGCCGCGGCGTCGAGCTTGTAGGTCTCTCCGGATGTACCTTGATGCTGGTCAGGCACAGAAATGAAGCTCTTGAGCAGGATTTCCATCCCAATCGCCGCATTGACCTGGGCAACGTGCGGCAGGTTCTGTGCGTCCAAAACCTCAGCAGCTTTCAGATAATTGTGAGCGCTGTGAAGCATCCAGCTTGGAAAATGACCCATTGCATACTCCTTTGAATGGCCGTCGCAGATGGCTGGAGCCTTTGATTTATGGGGATTGTTACCGATTACACGTGCGGATTATGCGTGACCTCGAAAGATACCGTACAAATTTGGAAGATAGCGAACAAGGATGAGCTACCCATAGCTCAACAGATGAGCTACCCTGCCCCTATTATATGAATTCAAGGAATAACTACGCTAAATATCCATTTAGTTGAGTTAACGTTGTAGTTCGTAATATACCGGCCCTTCCCCGCAAATACGTCAGCCACGGTTCGTGCCCTCGCCCGCTCATCCCTTCTTGGCTACCGGCCAGCAGCCGTGAGCCTCGCTCTCAGTCCCGCGGTTCACCACCATAACGCCTGCACGCCGTCACGCCGTGCCCGCAACCACCTTTCCACGCCTGGCAAACCGGTGGAACGTTTTCGCAACCTCCCGGGTCGCACAACAAAGACGCAGCCAACTGCGTGAACCCTGACCGTGAGGACCTTCCATGAGCGCGCTCTCTTCCAATGGGGCTGCAGAACACCCCATCTGCCTGACCCTCAATGGTCAGCCCCGAACACTGGCAGTCCACCCGTGGACCACCCTGCTCGACCTGTTGCGTGAACAGCTGGACCTGGTAGGTACCAAAAAAGGCTGCGACCACGGCCAATGTGGCGCCTGCACGGTGTTGCGCGACGGCAAGCGCGTCAATGCTTGCCTGACCCTGGCCATCATGTGCGACGGCGCAGACTTGGTGACCATCGAGGGGCTGGCCAGCGGCGACGTGCTGCACCCTATGCAACGGGCTTTCATCACCCACGATGCGTTTCAGTGCGGGTACTGCACACCTGGGCAGATCTGCTCTGCCGTCGGGCTTGTGGGTGAAGGACGTGCCGACTGCCGCGAGGCCATTCGCGAGCAGATGAGCGGCAACCTTTGCCGCTGTGGCGCCTATGGCAACATCGTCGCAGCAATCGAAGAAGCCCAGCCGCTGATGGCACACCCGGATCAACCACAACGGGGGGCGAAGCCATGATGCCCTTCAGCTACCACAAGCCTGCGTCAGTCAGCGAAGCCGTGAGCCTGGCTGGCGACAGCGCGCGCTTTATTGCCGGGGGCACCAACCTGGTCGACCTGATGAAGGAAAACGTGGTCCGCCCCGAGCGCCTGATCGATATTTCAGGCTTGGCGCTGGATGGGCTGCACCCCACTGCCAACGGTGGCGTCATGATCGGTGCCCTGGTCAGCAATGCCGACCTGGCCTGGCACCCGATGATCGAGCAACAATACCCGTTGCTGTCACAGGCTATCCTGGCGGGCGCTTCACCGCAGTTGAGAAACATGGCCAGTACCGGCGGCAACTTGCTCCAGCGCACACGCTGTTACTACTTCTACGATACCGGCACCCCCTGCAACAAACGTGAACCCGGCAGCGGATGCCCTGCTCGTAGCGGCCGCAACCGCATACACGCCATTCTTGGCGCCAGTGAGGCCTGTGTGGCCACTCATCCGTCCGACATGTGCGTAGCACTGGCAGCACTCGAAGCCGTGGTGCACGTAGAGGGACCGGCTGGTAAACGCCAGATCCCGTTCGCAGATTTCCATCGCCTGCCGGAGAACAATCCGGAGCGTGATAACCAGCTGGCAGCCGATGAACTGGTAACGGCCGTAGAGCTGCCGCCACCGCTGTTCGAACAGCATTACCGCTACCTGAAAATTCGAGACCGAGCCTCCTACGCGTTTGCGCTGGTGTCGGTCGCTGCGGCCTTGCGCTTGGATGGCGATGTGATTCAGCACGCCCGCCTGGCGCTGGGCGGTGTAGCGCACAAACCATGGCGCGACCCGGCGGTGGAAAGCCTGCTGGTTGGCCAGGTGCCTTCCGAGGCGCTGTTCGATAACGCCGCACAGGCGCTGCTCCAGGGCGCACAGCCGCTGAGCCACAACGGTTTCAAAGTAACACTGGCGCAGCGTGCAATCGTGCGTGCATTGACTGACGCGGCGCACCGTGCCGCTGGTGTGGGGGCATGACCATGGTCAACAACAAATCGGTAGTCGGTACCCCTCTGGATCGCGTGGATGGCGTGGCTAAAGTCACCGGCCAGGCACGCTATGCGGGCGAATACCCAAAAGACGGCCTGCTCCATGGCAGCGTGGTGTCCAGTACCATCGCCCGCGGCCGTGTACTGCGCATCGACGCTACCGAGGCGCTGGGCGTACCCGGCGTTGTCGCGGTGCTCGACCATGGGCACCGTCCGCATATTTCCAGTTATGACGATGACTACAGCGACGCCGATGCAGCTGAGGGCGCGCCCTTTCGGCCCCTGTTCAACGATCGAGTGCTGTATAGCGGGCAACCCCTGGCGCTGGTGGTGGCGCACACCCTGGAGGTGGCCCGGTATGCAGGCTCATTGATCCGGATCGAATACGCCGAGGAACCTCACGAGACAGACCTGGGCGCTACCAAGGCGTCGCATGTGGCGCCGGCAGAAACACCGGCCCCGCGTGGCGACTTCGCTGGCAGTTTCGCTGGGGCACCCGTGCAGGTCGATGCTACCTACCTGACTGCCAACGAGCACCACAACCCGATGGAGCCCCACGCCTCCACCGTGCACTACAAGCCCGACGGCAGCCTGGAAATTCATGACAAGACCCAAGGCACGCAGAACTGCCAGGACTACCTGCACAAGGTGTTCGGCCTGCCCAAGGCCCAGATCCGTGTGCACGCAGCCTTCGTCGGCGGTGCCTTCGGCTCGGGCCTGCGCCCGCAGTACCAGCTGCCCCTGGCAGTGATGGCGGCGCTGCATCTTCGGCGCTCTGTGCGCGTCACCCTCACGCGCCAGCAAATGTTCACGTTCGGCTACCGGCCCCGCACCGAGCAGCGTTTGCGCCTGGGGGCAGCTGCAGATGGGCGCTTGCTGGCGGTCGGTCACGATGGGCTGGGGCAGACCTCGCGCTTCGAAGACTTCACCGAGCACCTGGTGGAATGGAGCGGCATGCTATACCAGTGCGACAACGTTGAACTCAACTACCGCCTGGCCTCGCTGGATGTGTACACGCCCCTTGACATGCGTGCCCCTGGGGCCGGTTCAGGCGTGGTCGCGCTTGAGTGCGCGATGGATGAGCTTGCCTGTGCCGCTGATATCGACCCGGTAGAGCTGCGCCGGCGTAATTTTGCCGCCAACAACGGGAACGAGGGCAAGCCCTACTCCAGCAAGGAACTGCTGGCGTGCTACCAGCAAGGCAGTGAGCGTTTCGGTTGGCAGCACCGCAACCCGCAACCGCGCAGCATGCGCACTGGCAACCAGTTGGTCGGTTGGGGAATGGCGGGCGGCGTCTGGGAGGCCATGCAAATGACGGCCAGCGCGAAAGCGCGCCTGGATGCCCAAGGCCACCTCACCGTCAGCAGCGCCACCACCGATATCGGCACCGGCACCTACACCGTCATGACCCAGATTGCAGCCGACGCTGCGGGCGTCAGCGTGGAAGATGTCACCTTCGTGCTAGGTGACTCGTCCCTGCCCACCGCGCCCCTGCAGGGCGGGTCGTTCACGGTATCGTCGGTTGGCTCGGCCGTGCGCCAGGCTTGCCAGGTGTTGCGTACCAAGGTGCTGGAGCATGCCCGCAAGGTGCATCCGCAAGTGGCGAGCGCAGCGCGGGAGGACATCGTCTTCGCGGATGGTTACCTGCACGCGGGTAGTTTTCGCGTGGCCTTGGCAGATATCGTCGCCAGTGCCCCTGGCGCGCAGTTCGAAGTGCAAATCGACGCTGAGCCTGGTGCAAGGCGCCAACCGTTTTCCACGGCGACCCACTCGGCGGTGTTCGTCGAAGTCCAGGTCGACGAAGACCTTGGCATGATCAAGGTCACCCGAGTGGTCAGCGCCGTGGCGGCGGGCCGCGTGGTCAACCCGAAAACGGCCCGCAGCCAGATCCTGGGCGGCGTGGTATGGGGTATCGGCATGGCACTGCACGAAGAGGCCTTGACCGACCATGGCCTGGGTCGCATCGTCAATCACAACCTTGCGGAGTACCACATCCCGGTGAACGCGGACTGTGGTGATATCGACGTGTTCTTTGTTGAAGAGCACGACGATGTCGTCAATGAGCTGGGGTCCAAGGGTGTGGGCGAAATCGGCGTGGTCGGCGTGGCTGCCGCAGTGGCGAACGCCATCTACCACGCAACCGGCAAACGCGTGAGGGAGTTCCCGATCACACTCGACAAGGTGCTGTAACGCGAAAGTTGTCAGAAGCATGCGAGGGGAGCGGCTGCAGGCCGCTCCCCTCATTTCTCAGCAAATCGGTACTCGGAACTGGGGCCATCTGGGGGCGGAGGGAACCGCAGCAGCCCCTGCGCTACCGCTAGACAATGGCCGCAGGGTCGCCCACCGACTGATTCGGTTTGCTCCCCGACAGGCGCCAGCTCACCGCAGTAATCCCATACCGTTCAGCCATCGGGCGGCTGACCTTCCTGATCTTTTCCCGCCCGAATTTGGGGATGATCCCAATGCCCGCATCGCAACTTGCCCAATGCCAGGCTTCGGCATTGTCCAGGCGGTCCAGGCGAATGATGAAACTGCGCGGCTGACCATGCAGTTGGTAATCGATGATGAACAGCTGTGGGGCAGGCATCGCAGGGGCCTCCTCTTCTCCGTGGATGACACCCTGATTGATCGGGGCAGCAGCAGAAGATTCAAAAAATATCGATCGACAGGCACCGGCGGCGCCCGAGCGGTGTACGCCTACAGGCACACTACCGCTCGCGCAGTACCTTCACTCGCTGCGTGTGCCGTGGCTGTTCCGGCCACCTTTGCGTCCGGCTTCCGATGCCCGCTGGCGATCATTGGCGAAGTTGCCGCCCGACGCCTGGCCGCCTTTGTGCCCAGCGCGCGATGCCCGCTCACGGTCGTTGGCGAAATTGCCCGGGTTGGTTTCTTTGGTTCCGCCGCGCTGGCGGGTACTTTCCTGATCTTGTGCCATGTAGTTTCTCCTTGCGATGAATAGGCGGTCGCACAACCTGTGCGTTCATACAGTGCACGCACCCCAGGTTGCCATGTTCAGATTCCGAACCTGTAATTGCCCGCTTGGCTCACACGTTTTGACGGCAGCTGACCGGTGGCCCGAAACACGTGCAGGCCAACTATTTGCGCCCCGTTTGCAGGCGGGGCGCACTTTATCGCTCATGCAGCAGTCACAACTGCAGGGTAGCGGCCTATAATCGCCCCACTATCCAGGTGTGACTGCACAGTCACGCACCGCCCGTAAGGCTCTTGTACAAGGCTCCGTCGATGAAGTCCTCGCCCAAGCAACCCGCCGCGCCGCAAAACCCTGCACTCAGCCCAAGCCACTTGGACTTTCCGGTGGTGGGCATCGGTGCCTCCGCGGGTGGCCTGGAGGCCATCTGCACGCTGTTCCGGCATATGCCAAGCGACTGCGGCATGGCGTTCGTGGTGGTGCTGCACTTGTCGCCGGATCATCAGAGCGTGGCCGACCGGATCATCCAGGCCACCACGCAGATGCCCGTGCGCCAAGTCACCGAGCCGGTGCCGATCGAGCGTAACCATGTGTATGTCATCTCCCCGGCCAATCGCCTCTCGACCAATGACGGCTACCTGCGCGTGACCCCCGCCAATCGCCGCCGTGGCGACCACGTGGCCATTGACCTGTTCTTCCGCGACCTGGCCGACGTGCACAAGGACCATGCATTCTGCGTGGTGTTGTCGGGCACCGGCGCCGACGGTGCCGTGGGGCTGTCGCGGATCAAGGAGCAAGGCGGCGTGACCCTGGTTCAGACCCCGGACGATGCCCAGTACGACAGCATGCCCCGGGCTGCCATCGAAACCGGCATGGTCGACCTGGTGCTGCCCGTGGCCGAGATGCCACAAAAGCTGCTGGAGCTGTGGCGTAACGCCCGCCAGGTCAGGTTGCCGGAAATCGAGGATGACACCCTGCCCCCGGCGCTGGGCACCCGCGTAGGCGACGCGCAGGCCAGCGAGCCGCTGCTGGAGGAGATCCTCCTGCAGTTGCGCAGCAACACGGGGCACGATTTCCAGCACTACAAGCGCGCCACCGTGCTGCGGCGCATTGAACGCCGCCTGCACGTGACCGGGCAAAGCAACCTCGCCGGCTACTTGCACTACCTCGAGCAGAACCCCGCCGAGTCCACGGCGTTGCTGGCAGACATGCTGATCGGCGTGACCAACTTCTTCCGCGACCGCGAAGCCTTCGAGGCCCTGGAGCGGCACGTGCTGCCCCAGCTGGCCAGCGAGCATGACCCCGTCGACGGCCATGACGAGATCCGCGTCTGGTCGGCCGGCTGCTCCACCGGCGAAGAGGCCTACAGCCTGGCCATGCTGATCTGTGAGCAACTTGCGCTGGAGCAGCGCAACCGCAAGGTCCAGGTGTTTGCCACCGACCTCGATGAGCGGGCCATCGGCATCGCCCGTACCGGCTTTTACTCCGAAGCGATCGTGACCGATGTGCCGCCCAGCCGGCTGCGCCAGTTCTTCGTCAAGGAAGACCAGCATTACCGGGTGCGCAAGGAAGTGCGCGAAAAAGTGTTGTTCGCGCGCCACAACCTGCTGTCGGACCCACCCTTTTCGCAAATTGACCTCATTGTCTGCCGCAACCTGCTGATCTACCTCGACCGCGAAGTGCAACGCGACATCCTGTTGATGTTCCACTTTGCCTTGCGCCCTGGCGGCCATCTGTTCCTGGGCTCGTCCGAGTCAGCCGACGTGGTGGGTGAACTGTTCGCGCCGGTGGACAAGCGTAACCGTATCTTCCGCGCCCGTGACGTCAGCAATGCCGGGCGCCGCGCCGAGCGGCAGGTGCCTGGCAGCACTGGCGCCAGCCTGCCATTGGACCCGTTGGCCAAGGTCAAGCCCGGGCGCAAGCCCTCCTATGCCGAACTGCACCACCGCGCGCTGGCCCTGCGCATGCCGGCCAGCCTGATCGCGGATGTGGACGGCAATATCCTGCACATGAGCGAGGGTGTCGGGCGCTTCCTGCAACTGGGCGGCGGCGAGCCCAGCCGCAATCTGCTCGGCCTGGTGCTGCCGAGCCTGCGCCTGGCGCTGCGCAGTACGCTGTTCCAGGCGCGCCAAGGCACCGAAGCGGTCACCTCCCGGCCGGTCGACCTGGGCGATGGCCAACAGCCGTTGCAGGTGGAAATCACCGTGCAGCCTTACAAGGACGACGTGCACAACGGCGATTGCCTGCTGGTGGTGTTCGAGCAGCGGGTGCCCGACCCTTCCCTGCCACTGCCGGGCGTCATCCGCCAGACCGACAGCATGGTCCTGCACAACCTGGAGCGTGAACTCCAGCGTACCCGCCTGCAGCTGCAGGAAACCATCGAGCAGTCGCAGGTATCCAGCGAGGAACTCACGGCCTCCAACGAAGAAATGCAGGCAATCAACGAAGAGCTGCGTTCGGCCAGCGAAGAGCTGGAAACCAGCAAGGAGGAGCTGCAGTCCATCAACGAGGAGTTGCTCACCGTCAACTACGAGTTGAAGAACAAGGTGGAAGAGACCGACAAGGTCAACGACTACCTGAGCAACCTGATCGCCTGCACCGAAATCGCCACCGTGTTCGTCGACCGCAACCTGCATATCCGCTGGTTCACGCCGCGCGCCGCCGACCTGTTCAACATTTTACCGGTCGATACCGGCCGCTCATTGCTCGACATCACGCACCGCCTGGACTACCCGGCCATGGCTGATGATGCCCGCGCCGTGGCCCAGGGTGAGGCCGTTATCGAGCGGGAAGTTGGCGGCCAGCGCGACCACTGGTACCTGGCACGTCTGCTGCCCTACCGCTCCAGCGAGCAGAAAATCGACGGCACCGTCCTGACCTTCATCGACATCAGCAGCAGCCACGCTGCCGAAGAGCATGTGCGCCTGGGCGAAGAACGCTTGAGCAAGCAACTGGCGGAATCGCAAACCACCAGCCACATGAAAGACGAGTTCTTCGCCATCATGTCGCATGAACTGAAGCACCCACTGAACCTGATTCAGCTGAATGCGGAAATGCTCCGCCGCCTGCCCTCGATCAAGCAGATCGGTAACGCCAGCAAGGCCGTTGCCACCATCTGCGAGGCGGTTGGCAGCCAGGCCAGGATCATCGATGACCTGCTGGATGTGGCACGCATCCGTACCGGCAAGCTCAAGCTCAAGACCGAGCCGGTAGACCTTGGCGCCATCCTGCGCGGCATCCACGCTGTGGTGGTGGCTGAGCAACACCCCTGTCTGGTGCGCCTGGAGCTGCCTGCCGACGGCTTGCCAGTGATGATCGAAGGCGATGTCACGCGCCTGGAGCAGATCATCTGGAACCTGCTGAACAATGCCCTGAAATTCAGCCCGGCAGGCAGTGAGATACGCCTGGTATTGAGCCGTGACGATCAACAGGCACGCCTGCAGGTGATTGACCAGGGCGTAGGCTTGAGCCCCGACAGCCTGGAGCACATCTTCGACCTGTTCAGCCAGGCTCCCCAGCTGGCCAATCAGAACCGTGAAGGCCTGGGCATCGGCCTTTCGTTGGTACGCCAGTTGGTCGAAGCCCAGGGCGGCACCGTGCAGGCCAGTTCGGCCGGCTTGGGCTTGGGCTGCACCTTCTCCGTTTGCCTGCCCCTGTGCAACGTGCAGTCGCCGCCTTGCGCCAATCCTGCAGAGCAGTCCCGGGAGGGCCGGCTGCACGGCGTGCGCGTGTTGCTGGTGGATGACTCGGTAGAGGTATTGGAGATCATGCAAGAGCTGCTGGAAATGGAAAACGCCAGCGTGCGCGCCTTCAGCCGCCCCCGCGAGGCGCTGGAGGTGGCCTCCGGTGAGGCGTTCGACATCATCCTCTCCGACATCGGCATGCCGGTGATGGATGGCCATGCCTTGATCAAGGCGCTGCGCAGCCACGCCCATCTGCGCCACACCCCGGCCATTGCCCTCACCGGCTACGGTGCCAGCGCAGACCAGCACAAGTCACGCCAGTCCGGCTTCGACCGGCACCTGAACAAGCCGGTCGGCTACGACGAACTGGTGGAGGCCATCGAAACCTTGATCGGCACGGTGCCTTACTGATGGTCGGCCGGCATGAACCTCAGGCGTGCACGCTCCACTGGTTCATGTCCAGCGTAATCGGCATCTCGTCGATGGCATGGATCACGCCGCTTTGCAGTGCTTCCTGCGGCCCCAGAATTCGCGGGTACGCCATGAGGTAGCGCGGCACGTCCAGCACCTCGGGCGCACCTACTGTGCGCTCCGCCACAATCTGCGCGTACAGCTGCAGGTCGTAATCCAGGCTCATCGCATATTCGGCCATGCGTGAATGGTCGACCGAGCCGTGCAAGGTCCAGTGGAACGGGTGGAACAGGAACTTGCTGTAGCTGCATGCCGTGCGCCACTCCCCGGCCAGGAACAGAATATTACCCATGGACTCGACGGTGCCCAGGTTGTGCGTATGCACCGGCACCGGCAGCGCCCGCAGGAAGTTGTACAAGGTAAAGCCGTAGCTGCACTCGCCGCCCATGGTAGCGATGTTCAGTTGCAGCACCTCGGCGCCCTGCTGCAATGCCTTTGAGCAGGTATTGATCAGGTTGCCACAGGTCGACGAATTGATCGGCCCGGTGAAATGAATGATGTGTCTGGCCATGCTTGCCTCCAGGGTTGGCAGGTCAATTCCTGGGCTCGCGCGCCTGGGGCGCTTACCCGGTGGAATCGTCTGCGCGGGCAAAGTTCAACCTGTCAGTGGCCGTTCCCGTTGATCACACGCGGTGAACCCTTGGCCCTCTGCGCCAGTCGCAATACCACAGTAACCGAACAAGGAACCGGTGATGAGGACGACGGCGTGAGCGATATCCGCATCGGCATTTCCGGGTGGCGCTATGGCCCCTGGCGCAAGGACTTCTACCCCAAGGGCCTGCGCCAGGACGATGAACTGGCGTTCGCCTCGCGGGCCGTGAACAGCATCGAGATAAACGGCTCGTTCTACAGCTTGCAAACCCCAGAGCGCTACCTGCGCTGGCGTGATGAAACGCCGGATGGCTTCGTTTTCGCGGTCAAGGGGCCACGTTACATCACCCATGTGCTCCGCCTGAAGGAGGTTGAAGAGCCAGTGGCCAACTTCTTCGCCTCTGGCCCGCTACTGCTAGGCGACAAGCTGGGGCCGTTCCTGTGGCAGTTCCCACCGAACATGAAGTTTGACGAAGAGCGTTTTGCCCGGTTCCTGCAGTTGCTGCCACGTGACCGCAAAGCTGCGCGCGCATGCGCACAGGGCTGTGCCGAACGCCTGCGGGACAGTGGCGGCCTTGCAATCACCGGTAATGTACGTTTGCGCCACGCGGTGGAGGTCCGCCACGAGAGTTTTCTTTGCGAGGCGTTCATCAAGCTGCTGCGCAAGCACCGTGTTGCGCTGGTGGTTGCGGACAGTGCCGGCAAGTGGCCGCATGCCGAAGATGTCACCGCAGACTTCGTGTACATGCGCCTGCACGGCGACGTGGAGCTCTATAGCAGTGGCTACACCGCGCGTGCGTTACGCCGCTGGAAACAGCGCATCCTGCACTGGAGCCAGGGCGGCCAGGCAGACGACGCGCGCCTGATCGTGCCGGGGCCGCCACCTCGGCGCGCGGCGCGTGACGTGTACTGTTACTTCGACAATGACCAGAAGGTCCATGCGCCCTACGACGCCCGCCGTTTGCTGCAGAAGCTGTCGCTGGACCACGAACTGATGACCGAACCGGGCGTGGTGCCGGAGGTGGCCTTGTGAACGAACCCATGACTGCTTTGCCGCGCAGCACCGATCAGTCCACCGCCGTGCGCCGCTTGAACGTACTCACGCTGAACGTGCACAAGGGGTTCACCTTCTTCAATCGCCGCTTCATCCTGCCTGAGCTGCGTGAAGCGGTCCGTGCCACCGGCGCAGACCTGGTGTTCCTGCAGGAAGTGCATGGCAGCCATCAGCAGCATGCCTTGCGCCACCCGGCCTGGCCTGATACCCCGCAATATGAATTCCTTGCCGACAGCATGTGGCCCCAGTTCGCTTACGGCCGCAATGCCGTGTACCCGCAGGGTGACCACGGCAACGCCTTGCTGTCCAAATTTCCCATCCAGCGCTTCAACAACCTCGATGTGTCGGTGCAAGGCAAGGAACAACGCGGCCTGCTGCATTGCCAACTCGAGGTGCCAGGGCACGACCAGGTGCACGCCATTTGTGTGCACCTGGGCCTGCGCGAAGCGCATCGGCAAAGCCAGATCCAACTCTTGCTCGACCTGCTGGCCAGCCTGCCGCCGCAAGCACCGGTCATCGTCGCCGGCGATTTCAACGACTGGCGCCTGAAGGCAGATGCCGTGTTGGGCGAGCACCTGGTAGAGGCCTTCGGCGAGCGCTTCGGCACTCCGGCACGCAGCTTCCCGGCGCGTCTGCCGCTGCTGCGCCTTGACCGCATCTACCTGCGCAACGCCATGCCGAGCGCTGCCCAGGTACTGTCGAATTACCCGTGGTCGCACCTTTCCGACCACGCACCATTGGCCGCGGAGATTCATCTGTGAACAGACCTTGGGTAGAGGGCAACAATATCAAGTTGCTGATCAACGGCGAGCAATATTACCCCTGTGTGTTCGAGGCCATGGCCCGTGCCCAGGAGGAAATCCTGCTGGAAACCTTCATCATTTTCGACGACAAGGTCGGCCGACAACTGCAGCAGGCGCTGATCGACGCGGCCCGCCGCGGCGTGCGTGTCGAAGTGGTGGTGGACGGCTACGGTACCGGCGACCTGCCCGCGCCGTTCATCGCGGCCATGACAGATGCCGGCGTGAGTTTCCACGCCTTCGACCCGCAGCCGCGCCTGGTGGGCATGCGTACCAACCTGTTCCGGCGCCTGCACCGCAAGATCGTGGTCATCGATGGCGAGCGGGCCTTCATTGGCGGCATCAACTACAGCGCCGATCACCTGGGCGACTTCGGCCCCATGGCCAAGCAGGACTATGCCGTCGAGGTAACCGGCCCAGTGGTGGCACAGGTGCATGCCGCCAGCAAGCGCCTGATGTCGCCGGTGCTGCAGGAACCAAGCGCCGTGCGGCCGTTGACCGAGCCCGCCGGGTCCACCACCGCCGTGCTGGTAGAGCGTGACAATGGCGTGCGCAGGACAGCCATCGAAAGCCAGTACCTGCAGGCGTTTCGCGGTGCCAAAGAACGTATCGTAGTGGCCAATGCCTACTTCTTCCCCGGCTACCGGCTGCTGCGCGAGTTGCGCAACGCTGCCCGCCGCGGGGTGGCTGTGCACCTGATCCTGCAGGGGCAGCCAGACATGCGCTGGGTCCGTGCACTGTCGCGGTTGCTGTACAACTACCTGCTGCGTGATGGCGTGGTCATTCATGAATACTGCAAGCGGCCCTTGCACGGCAAAGTGGCGCTGGTGGACGACGAGTGGGCGACCGTGGGTTCCAGCAACCTCGACCCGCTGAGCCTGTCGCTGAACCTGGAAGCCAACCTGTTCATCCGCGACCGCGCTTTCAACCAATTGCTCGGGGAGCACCTGCAGTCACTTGCGCACGAGCAGTGCAAGCCGGTGACTCTGGAACGCATGATCCGTGGCTACTGGTGGCGGGCACCGCTGATCTTCGCCTGCTTCCATGCGGCGCGCCTTTTCCCGCGCATCGCCGGCTGGTTGCCCGCACACCGCCAACGGCTGCGTTCGCTGCAGCCAGACGTCGAGGCCCCGGCCGGCGACCTGCACGAGGGCAATACCTGATGGCACGGACAACCTGGCAAACCTGGGCCAAGCGCGTATTGACGGTAGCGTTCCTGATCCTGATCCCTGTGCTGCTGTACCAATTGGCGCGCAACCTGGACTGGAACGAAGTGCGCCAGTCGCTGCTCGCCTACAAGCCTGGAACGCTGGTGATCGGCCTGGCAATTGCGGTGTGCAGTTACCTGACGTTCGCCAGCTACGACCTGCTGGCCCGCGCCTACACCGGTCATCAGCTGCCCGCCCGGCAAGTGCTGCCGGTCGCCTTCGTGTGCTACGCGTTCAACCTCAACTTCACCACCTGGGTCGGCGGGGTTGCCTTGCGCTACCGCCTGTATGGGCGCCTTGGGCTCGATACCCCCACCATCACGCGCATTCTCACGCTGGGCCTGCTCACCAACTGGATGGGCTATATGCTGCTGGCCGGCAGTGTGTTCGCCCTGGGTCTGGTCGAACTGCCGGGCAACTGGGCTGTGGGCACCACAGGGCTGCGCCTGATCGGCGTGCTGTTGCTGGCAATCACCGCGGCGTATCTGCTGGCCTGTGGCCTGGCCAAGAAGCGCACGTGGCGCTGGCGCGAGCACGAAGTCACTTTGCCAACCCTGCGCCTTGCGCTCTGCCAGGTAGCGCTGGGGGCCAGCAACTGGGCATTGATGGCGCTGCTGATTTACTGGTTGCTGCCGGGCGACGCCTTCTACCCCGCCATCCTCGGAATCCTGTTGATCAGTTGCGTGGCAGGCGTGGTTGCACATATCCCGGCGGGCCTGGGTGTGCTGGAAGCGGTGTTCCTCGCCCTGCTGCACGGGCAGATGGCGCAGGGCACGCTGGTAGCCGCGCTCTTGGGCTATCGCACCCTGTACTACCTGATACCGCTGGTGGTTGCGATCGTGACTTATCTGGTGCTTGAGAAGCGCGCCAAGGCCATGCGCCAGCGCGACAATTCGGTGCAAACCTGATGGTGCGGGGCAGGCGCGCTTAACGTCGGCGCGGCGTGGTGCCGCGCCAATAAGGCGAGCTCAAGGGGAAATCGGGGCGCTCGCCGGGAAGGTCTCATCCAGCGCATTGTCTACGGCATTTTCGTCCGGTTTTTCGCTGCAATGGCAGGCTTGCATCCTGCAGCCCTCGCCATGGCTATGGCCGTTGGCGCAGGCCTCACAGCAATAGGCCTTGCCGTCACGCTGCAAGGCATTGGCATCCACGGTGCAGGAACAGTCGGTACAGGCACAACGTTGCTGGTTCATGATCTGCTCTCCTCGTCATCGATCACATCATCGGTCCAGGGTTCCCCGTCAAGCGGTGCGGAACGTGCCAGCTCGGCTTCATCCAGCCCAAAGCCGCCACCAATTTCGTCGGCATCCACTTCGCGCAGGTCCATGTCAGCCGGGCCGACGCCGCCGCCGGGCTCGTGGGGGTCACGGGCGCCGGTTTCATCCAGCAGCGTATCCGGGCTCAGGTCGTCGTAGGTGACGTTGTCTTCATGCAGGCTGTCGCTCAGCGCTTCGCCACCCGTCATGCCGCTTTCGGCAACACGCTCTGGTGGAAATTCGCGCTCGATCTCGCTCGCCGGGCGCTCGTCCCCTACTCGCCCCTGGCGTTCGTCAAGGCGCTCATCGAAGTCCAGTTCGTGCACGCTGCCCATGCGGTCCTCGGTGTCGTCGATCTCGGTTGGGGTGTAGGGCTTAGGATCTTCTGTTCGGGCCATGTACGTTCTCCGTCAGTTGGCTGCATTCGGTCGACTGCATCGGGTGGCCGAAGATTCAGAGTTTTTTGAACTCCCTGCCTGCCCGGCGCCTCCCACCTCTACAGAGTGCGATTTGCCCGGAGCCGGATATGGCCAAGCCCCTGCAGGAATACGCGCGCAAGCGCGACTTCAACGCAACGCCCGAGCCCAGTGGCAAACGCAGCCGTGGCAAAAAAGCCCATGCGCTGCAGTTCTGCATTCAGAAACACGACGCCAGCCACCTGCATTATGATTTCCGCCTGGAGTTGGACGGTACGTTGAAGAGCTGGGCGATCCCCAAAGGCCCGTCGCTGGACCCGAACGTGCGCCGCCTGGCCGTGCACGTCGAGGACCACCCGCTGGACTATGCCGATTTCGAGGGCCACATCCCTGAAGGCCACTACGGGGCTGGCGATGTCATCGTCTGGGATCGCGGCATCTGGGAGCCGGAGGGCGACGCCCATGAGGGCTATGCCAAGGGCAAGCTCAAGTTTCGTTTGCAAGGCGAAAAACTGTCCGGGGTGTGGAACCTGTTCCGCACCCACCTGGCGGGCAAGAAAGAACAATGGATGCTGGTCAAATCCCACGATGCCCAGGCCCGTAGCGAAGCCGAGTACAGCATCGTCGACGCGCAGCCCGACAGTGTGCTCAGTGACCGCACCCTGATCCCCCGCAAGCCGGCAGCCAAGCAAGCCGCCACCAAGCCGCGGGCTACGCGCAAGCGCCCCGGCAAGGTTCGCCAAGCCGCATTGCCGAACCAGTTGCAGCCACAGCTGGCCACCTTGGTGGACACGCCGCCCCAGGGCGACTGGCGCTATGAGGTCAAGTTCGATGGCTATCGCATCCTGGCTCGTATCGACGGCGACGATGTGCGGCTATTCACCCGCAACGGCCATGACTGGAGCAGCAAGATGCCCCGCCAAGTCGCAGCATTGCGCGCCCTGGGCATCGATTCGGCCTGGCTGGATGGCGAAATGGTAGTGGCTGACGAAAATGGCGCAGCGGACTTCCAGGCGTTACAGAACGCCTTCGACACCGAGCAGGACGAGCACATCACTTACTACGTATTCGACCTGCCATTTCTGGGTGGCCAGGACCTGCGTCACGCACCGCTACAGGATCGCCGCGAAACGCTGAAAACCCTCCTCGATCACGACGCGTCAGACGTACTCAAATATTCCGCCGACTTCGACGAACCGGTCGACGCCCTGCTGGCCAGCGCCTGCCGCCTGGAACTCGAAGGGCTGATCGGTAAACGTGCAGACAGCCCCTACAGCGGCCGCCGCAGCGCGGACTGGATCAAGCTCAAATGCAAGCGCCGCCAGGAGTTCGTGCTGGTTGGCTACACCGACCCCAAAGGCAGCCGCAGCGGCTTCGGGGCCCTGCTGCTGGCCCTGCACGACCGGGACAATGGCGAGCTGCGCTATGCCGGCAAGGTCGGTACCGGCTTCACGGCTGCCACCCTGGCCAGCATCCATACGCGCCTGCAGCCACTTGAAATTGCCAAGCCCGCCGTGGCCCGCCCGCCCAGCGGCGCAGAAGCCCGCGGTGTGCACTGGCTGAAGCCGCAGCTGCTGGCTGAAGTGGCGTATGCCCAGATGACCCGGGACGGCATTGTGCGCCATTCGGTCTTCCATGGCCTGCGCGATGACAAGCCCGCCACCGCCATCGACCTGGAACGCCCCATGCCCACCAACACAACGCCCCGCCGCAAACGCGGCAAAGCAGCGCCACTTTCGGAGGACCTGCACCTTACCCACCCTGACCGGGTGATCGACGCTACCACGGGCGTGACCAAGCGCGATGTGGCCGAGTATTACGCCGCCGTCAGCCAGTGGTTGCTACCCCAGATCCAGCACCGCCCGGTGGCATTGGTGCGGGCACCCGATGGCCTGGCCGGTGAGCTTTTCTTCCAGAAGAACGCCAGCCAGCTGCACCTGCCCAATGTGCTCGAATACGACAAGGCCCAGGCCGGCCAGGCGGCCATGGTCATCAACCGCGCCGATACCCTGCTGGGCGCGGTGCAGATGAACATGCTCGAGCTGCACAGCTGGAATGCCACTGACAAGGACTTCGACAAGCCCGACCGCTTCGTGCTCGACCTCGACCCTGACCCCGCGCTGCCCTGGAAGGCCATGCTGGAAGCCACTCAACTCACCCTCACCCTGCTCGACGAGCTTGGCCTGAAAGTGTTCATCAAGACCAGCGGCGGCAAGGGCATACACTTGGTGGTACCGCTGACCCGCCGCGCGGGTTGGGACGAGGTCAAAGCCTTCAGCCATGCCATCGTCGAGTACCTGGCCAAGCTGTTTCCGGACCGCCTCAGCGCTGTTTCAGGGCCCAAGAACCGCATCGGGCGCATCTTCATCGACTATCTGCGCAACGCCAGGGGGGCAACAACCGCGTGTGCCTATTCCCTGCGTGCACGGGAAGGCCTGCCGGTGTCGGTGCCCATCTGGCGTGAGGAACTGACCGCGCTCAAAGCCGCCAACCAATGGAACATCGCCAACCTGCCCGCGCGCCTGGCAGAGGTCGACGACCCGTGGGCGGACCTGGGCAAGGTCCGCCAATCCATTACGGCGCGCATGCGCAAACAGCTGGGGCTTGCCTAGTGGCCACGCATCAGGAGACCCGCCCATGAGCATCGTCCAGGACTTCAACCTGACCCATTTCGACCGCCTACTGCGTACATTTGGTGATCGTCAACAGCCCCTCAACCTCGACACTCAGTTGCCTCAGCTGATGCAGGCGCTGCAGGCCGACCACCTGGACCTGCTGCCGTTGCCAGGCCAGGGCAATACCTTGCGCCGTTGGCAGACGTTGGCCCGCGTGGCGGGTTGCGACCTGGCCCTGGCCAAGCTGTATGAAGGGCACACCGATGCTTTGGCGATTCTGGCGGAGTGCGCAGCTGCACATCACGTGGCAGAGGGCATTTGGGGCGTGTGGGCCGCCGAGCCACCTGATGCCCGCGCGGTCATAACCTCCCTCGACGGCGACAGGGTACGTTTGCAAGGCACCAAAGCCTGGTGTTCCGGGGCGTTGCAGATCGACCGGGCATTGCTCACGGCCTGGGATGAGCAGGGTCAGCAGCAGTTGGTCGCCATCGAACTGTCGCAGCCTGACCAGGGGCTGAACATCGAGCATTGGCAAGCCGTGGGCATGGCTACCACGGCCAGCGTCGAGGTCACCTTCGACAACACCCCGGCGACGCTCATCGGCAAACCTGGCCAGTACCTGGCGCGCCCTGGTTTCTGGCACGGCGGCGGCGGTATCGCCGCGTGCTGGTATGGTGCGGCCGAGGCCCTGGCCGACTACTTGCGCGAATATTGCCGCAAGCCGCGGCCCGACCCGCATGCCGATGCCCACCTCGGGGCGGTGGACGCCGCTTTGTATGGTGCGCGTGCGGCGCTGCGTGAATGCGCCGCCTGGATCGACCGGCAGCCGGGTGCAGATGCCAGTTTTGAAGTGCGGCGCACCCGTGCCCAGGTCGAGCAGGCCGTGGACCAGGTCATCAGCCATGTCGGGCGGGCCTTGGGTGCCACACCGTTCTGCCGCAACAGCCACTTCGCCCGTTTGAGCGCCGATTTACCAGTGTATCTGCGCCAGAGCCACGCGGAGCGTGACCTGGCAGCGCTGGGCCAACAGCTGGCGCAGGTGCCGGCAGGAGCGTGGCAGCTATGAGTGAGAACTTGATCCAGTCCAGCAGCGGCACCCCTTGGGCCGACTGGCAGCAGGCGGCCCACCTCGCCCGGGCCACATGGCTCGACCCCGCCCGGCTCTGCCCTCCTGGGCGCCGCCTGGTGATGATTGCGCCCCACCCGGATGATGAAATCCTCATGGCAGGCGGCCTGCTGAGCAGCTTCAAAGGCCGTGAAGCCGACCTGGTGCTGATTTCCGCAACCGATGGTGAAGGCAGCCACCCTGGCTCAACCCAGTGGAGCGAGCATCGCCTGCGTCGCCAACGCCCCCAGGAAAGTCGCCTGGCATTGCAGCAGCTTGACCTGGACCCGAACCGCGTGGACTGGCGCCGGCTCAACCTCAAGGACGGCCAATTGCCGCGAGAGGAAGCGTTCCTCGTCAGCCATCTGACTCAATTGTTGCGCCCGGACGACCTGTTGATGGCTACCTGGCGCAATGACGGTCATTGCGACCACGAGGCCGTCGGGCGCGCCGCCGCCCACGCGGCATTGGCGCGGCAAGTGCAACTGGCCGAGGTCCCGGTCTGGGCCTGGCACTGGGCGCAACCCGACGACCCTCGCCTGCCCTGGCCCCGTGCCCACCGCCTGCAGCTGGATGAAGCCCGGTTGGCGCGCAAGCGCAAGGCCCTCGCCGCCCATGCCAGCCAGTTGCAGGCAGACGGTGAGCGGCCGCCGGTGCTACCGGCAAACCTGCTGGATTGCCTGCTGCAACCTTTCGAACTGGTGTTCCTTTGACTGGAGTTGTCATGAGCCTCGACCCACAGTATTTCGCCGACTTGTATGCGACCAATGAAGACCCGTGGGCTTTTCGCACCCGTTGGTACGAGAAGCGCAAGCGCGAGCTGGTCATGGCCAGCCTGCCCCGTCAATGCTACCAGCGGGTGTTCGAGCCAGCCTGCGCCAACGGCGAGTTAAGTGCACTGCTGGCCGAACGCAGCGGGGAACTGCTATGCCAGGACCTCGATCCCACCGCCGTGGGGCTGGCCCGCGAACGCTTGGCTCAGGTGCACAATGCGTCTGTGGAACTGGCGCGGCTCCCGGCAGACTGGCCTGGTGGGCGCTTCGACCTGATCGTGCTGAGCGAGGTGGGCTACTACCTGGACCCCACCGACTGGCTGCAAGTCATCGAACAAGCGGTCGCCAGCCTGTCTTACGACGGCGGCCTGCTGGCATGCCACTGGAAGCACCCCATTGTCGGTTGCCCGCAGGATGGGCGTGAAGTGCATCGCATGCTGGCCCGCCACCTGCCCCTGTACAAACAGTTCCAGCATGATGAAGCGGACTTCGTGCTCGAGTACTGGTCAGCCCAGCCCAGTGTGGTCGACCTTGACGAGACTTGCCCATGATCGCCGTCGTGATTCCGGCCCACAACGAAGCCCGCCGCCTCGGCCGTTGCCTGCGTGCGGTGCTGATTGCCGCCGTGCAGGCACAGCAGGCTGGCCATCGGGTCGAGGTGCTGGTCGTGCTCGACCGCTGCAGCGATGGCAGCGCCGCCGTGGCGCGGCGTTTTGGTGTACAGGTGCTGGAGGTGGAGGCTGGCAGTGTTGGCATGGCCCGGCGGGTGGGCGCGGCGCACATGGTCGACCGTGGTGCGCGGTGGCTGGCCTGTACCGATGCCGACAGCCGGGTACCGGGGCACTGGTTGTTGTCGCAGCTGGCCTGCAGTGCCGAGGTTGTCTGTGGCACGGTACACGTCGAATACTGGCAGCCGTGGCAGACGGCCGCCCTGCGCCAGCTCTATCAAAGCCGCTACGAACAGCGCGAGGACCACCGGCATATTCATGGCGCCAACCTGGGGGTGTGCGCCGACGCCTATGCGCGAGTCGGCGGCTTCCAGCCCTTGGCCGCCCATGAAGACGTGCAACTGGTCAGCGACCTGCAAGCCAGTGGCGCGCAGATCGTCTGGACGGCCAGGCACAGCGTGGCCACCAGCAGCCGCCGTGACAGCCGCGCCCGGGAAGGCTTTGGCGATTACCTGGCGGGGCTGCAGGCTCTGGTTTGATCGAAGCGCTTGCGGGGCTTCGCTCAGGAAGCCTTGCGCGGCTTCTTCGCCGGCTTCTTGCCGCCGAGGCTGCGTTTCAGCAGCTCGGTAAGGTCGAGGATGTCCGCACCTTTCTCGGCGCTGGCGGCCTTGCCTTTCTCAACTGTAGCGATCTTGCCTTTGCTGGCCTTTTCTTCCACCAGGTCCAGAATGGTCTGGCGGAAGGCGTCATGGTAGTCCTCGGGCTTCCACGGCCCGCTCATGTCTTCGACCAGCCGCTTGGCCATGTCCAGTTCGCGCTTGTCGACCTTGGTATCGGTCACACTGCTGTCCAGCTCCAGGGTCTCCAGCCCGCGTACTTCCTCGGGCCAGCGCAAAGTGATCATCACCAGCGCGTCATCCAGAGGGCGCAGCAGCGCCAGGTGCTGGCGGGTGTGCAGTACCACCGTGGCCAGCGCCACCTTGCCGGTTTTTTCCAGCGTCTCGCGCAGCAATGCATAGACTTTGCCGCCGCGCCGGTCGGGGGTGAGGTAATACGGGGTATCGAAGTGCTGCAGGGGTATTTCGCCAGCCTCGACAAACGAGAAGATATCGATCGTCTGGGTGGCTTCAGGGCGAGCCTTGCGGATTTCCTCCTCGCTGATCACCACATAGCGGCCCTTTTCATACTCCACGCCTTTGACGATGTTGTCCTTGTCGATTTCCTTGCCGGTGACCTTGTTCACGCGCTTGTAGCCCACAGGCTCCATGCTGCGCTTGTCCAGCCAGTCGAAGTCTACCCGCTCGGTGCGCACCGCAGTGTTGAGGGCCACGGGGATATGCACGAGCCCGAAGCTGATAGCGCCTTTCCAGATTGCCCGAGCCATGACACTGCTCCAAAGTTGGCTGCCGATACCAACAGTGACTGCGCTGGGTGACGAAGGTTTAATGGCATTGCCCCACGGCCACCAATGGCCGGCAATCAGACCGCGTTGAACAGCACACGCTTGAACGCTTCGGCCGCCAGGTGAACCTGTACGGCCCAGTCACCGGCAGCCTCGCTGCCCGCGTCATCGGAGATGTACTTCAGGCACACGAACGGAATACCTTCGCTGCGGGCGATCAAGGCCAGCACGTAGGCTTCCATGTCGACCACATCGTAAGGCGCATCGCCGTGGTTGGTTTCGAAGCTGTCGCCACTGCCACAGGTTTCCAGGGCCAGGCCGGGTATGGCCGCACCGTGTTCGAGTAGCACCGGGGTATTCGCCAGTGGCGTCTCGTAACGGGCGAAACCCAACGGCGTCACGTCCATGTCGCGCTGCACGAAACGGTTGCAGCACACGACAGCGCCTTTGCCGTGGCGCTGGCTGCCAGCAGAACCCAGGTTGACGATCAGCCTGGGGCGGCGCACAGCGATAGCCTTGGTCAGGGCGATAGCGGCATTGACCTTGCCGATACCGGTGAACACGGTGTTCATTTCGCGGAACACCTCGCCCGCTTCGGCTTCAAGGGCGAAGACGAACAAGGTGTCCTCCAGGGAGATATCGGGGAATTGCGTGGTCAGCATCATGGTGCGGGTGGTCCGTGTGGCGGCAAGGGGCGCGCCATTGTCGGGCAACCCCGGCCAATTGCAAGTGCGCCGTACCACTTCTACAGGCGGGTAACCGTCAGGGCTACGGCGGCTATCCGCTCCACGGCTTCATAACCCGGCTCAGCCAGCTGTTCTCCGAACACATCAGGGTCGATTTCCCGATACACCCAAGAGCACGTGGTGCCGGCCAGACGCAGGCGAACAGCCTCGAGCAAGGAATCATGGCCGTCCACAATCGCCACACCGGTATACAACAGCAACGAGCCGCCCGGGGTCAGCCGCTCACGAGCCTGCTCGACAATCCGCAACGACAACGCGGCCCCCAGGGCGCCACCGCCATGCCGGTAGGTCCGCTCGCCCACATCGAGCATGTAGGGCGGGTTGGCAACGATCAGGTCGAAGTTGCCGGGCACATCGTCCAGCAGGTCACTGTGCTTCACCGAAATATTGCTGACGTCAGCCAACGCTGCATTCACGGCGGTGTAGCGCAGGGCAAGCGGGTTGATATCCACCGCAGAAACCTGCGCATGGTGCGCCGCCCGCGCGATCAGCAAGGCGCCAATGCCGGTTCCACAGCCAATGTCTACGGCATGCTCAACCCTGTTGGGGGTGTGTCGCAGGTGGTCATGGATAACCTGGGCGAAGCGGTAGCTGTCTGGGCCGAAGAACACCGCGTCCGCGGCCTCGGTCGGGTACGCGGAGTGGACCAGTATCAGGTCATCCAGCGTGGACCAGCGTATGGTGCTACGCCACACATCACCAGAAGCAGCAGTGAGGACGCCCGCGTGCTCCAGCTGGGCCATTTGATCGCCACTGAGCAGTCCGGCGCTGAACGGCCTGCTCCAGCCGAACACATCCCGCAGCGTTCGTCCCTGCTCGCCTGCGCAGCGGGCCATGACCCGCGCGTGGGTGGCCGGTGTCACGCAGGTAAACCGATAGCCATCGGCGCGCAGGCGCCGGCCCAATTGCAATAATGCACCGTCACTGGCCAGGCGTTGAGGGTCGCTGACCATTAGCGCGGTGCCTCCTGGATCATCCCTGTGGCCTGCAGATAGGCACGGGTGGCC
The DNA here is from genome assembly GCF_947311875.1 of Pseudomonas sp. PARCl1. NCBI lineage: Bacteria > Pseudomonadati > Pseudomonadota > Gammaproteobacteria > Pseudomonadales > Pseudomonadaceae > Pseudomonas > Pseudomonas sp. PARCl1. The sequence continues at coordinate 80,872 of NZ_CAMZMX010000006.1, read as the reverse complement.
CGCAGCCCTTCAGGCGTGGCGTGGTGGTTGCCGGCCATGCGTGCGATCAGCGCATCAATATCATGCGCGTCGACATCCACGGCCGCATCATCGGCGCATGCCGGCAACTGCCAGCTTCCGGGTAGCACGCGACGAACCCGCGACTGCCAACCTGCTGCGATCCAGTCGTGCCACAACTGCTTTTCATAGGCGGTGAACACACCGTACATAGGTGCTGACGGCCCATCCACGAGTGCCCACCAGCGGCTTTGCGCGGGTTCTTCACCGCGGCGAATCCAGCCCTGCGCCTGCAGCGCCTGCAGAAAGTGCGGCATTGCGCCAGGTTCCGCCAGCCATTGGTTGATGGTGCGCCCCTGCAGCCGGCACCGGTCTGAATGCATGAACTGGCCAAACTGGCGCTTCTGTTCCAAGGCCTGCACCAATTCCGCTTCGAGGTCGAAAAGGCTGACCAGGGTGGGTGTATCCACGCCAAGGTCATTCAGGCGGTAGCCGTGCCGTACTCGCTGGTAGAACCCGGAGGGGTCACTGCGCGGGCTGAGTTGGCGCAAGGCCTGGATTGACAGGTGGGCGTGACCGCTGGCGGCGTTGTCGATCGTGACATGCAATTGGAAATACTGGCCGTCGATGCCCAATTCGGCGAGTTCATAGGTGGTAATGAGCAAATGCAGCGGTGGTTGTTCGTAGCCGAGGTTGTAACCGATCAGCTCAGGGAGGAAGTCCTCACCGTAGCGACCCAGTGCCAGCTGCAGTGCACCCTGCAAATAGCGTTCGTCTTCAAGTTGCAACGGTTCCAGGCAACCCAGGCGGCTCATCAGCCGCTGATAGATCGCCACATGGTTCCAGCGCACATCACCGCTGCCCAATTCTTCCAGGTAGGTCCGGATCAACCCGTGGTAGCGTGGGTCTGCCCAATGCCGCAAGGTACTGTGCAACCACGCACCATCCACCGCCTTGGTCGGTGCCACCTGTTGCAGGAACCATAGCGCTTGCGCGCGCGTGGCAAAATAGCGGCGTGGCCCACCTTGCTGGCGTTGTGCCAAGTAGGCGGCAAAACCTTGAGCTACTTGCCCGGCGTGGCGCGCGCCCCAGGCTTCAAGCTCCACGGGGTCGGCTGGCAGGTCATCCGGCAAGTGCCGGGCACGCTCCAGTTGCTCATTCAACCATTGCGCGCCAGCGTTATCAGTGCCTGCCAGCAAGGCTTCGTAACGCTGTTGCAGGCTGGTTGTGGCCAGTGAGGCCGGAACTGTCGCGGCGGTCTTGCGTGTCATGACCGTCATGCCGTTTTCCTCATGCGCGTTTATTGGCTGGGTTTCTGACCTGGCATCGGTTCAGGATCGGGCGCAGGTTGGGGGGCGGGCTTTTCACTGGGTTGTTGCATTTGCAGGGACGGCTTGGTGGTGTCGGCGTCGTCTTTGCCGGGGTGGCCATTGTCTCGGTCGAAACAGCCGCCAACCAGCAACAGGGCGCCCGACAGGGCCGCCACAGGTAACCATTGCATAACGACCTCCAGGGCTACTCGATGGCAGTGCCGGTTCCCCGGCACTGCAGGGCCTCGTTTACGAGCGGCCGCCTTTGCGGCCCGATTCACTGGTTTGGCCGCCGCTGGAATGCTGCCCGCCCTTGCGGCCTGCCTCGGAGGCTTTTTCGCGGTCATTGGCGAAGTTGCCCGAGTTCTTGTTACCGCCCTGGCTGCCTTGTTGGTTGCCGGTACGGCTATTGTCTTTAGTGGCCATGGTCTGAAACCTCATATGATTTCGGGATGCACGGCTTCAGCGCCGTACATGAATTCGGAGTACAGGCTCGGGTTGGGATTCGTTTCAATTGGCAGGCTTCGGACCGGTGGCGTTAAATAAGCGGCAAGTCCTTATTTGGCGCGCCTTTCAGTCGCGCGGCGGGTTATCCATATTGGCCTGACGGCGGCCAAGCCAAGCGCCGGTGGCCGCCCAGGCCACGGCCATTACTGCCCCAATCAGCATGGCCAGTTGCGGGTGTTCGCCCATCACGTCCAGGGCACGCTTGAGCCAGCCACTGAGGGCGTCGCCACCCCGGTACACCACGGTGTCGATGAAGTTCTTGGCCTTGTACTTGTCCTCGGCCGGCAACACGGTGAACAGCATCTCGCGCCCCGGTCGTACCAGCGCATACTCCCCTGCACGGCGCACCACCATGACCATTACGAACACCGCGAACACCGGTGCCAGCGCCAGCCACAAGAAGCCCACTGCCATCACCAGCGGCACGGCCATCAGCAATATGCCTACCCCCAGGCGACGTGCCAGCCGCCCGGTGAGGAAGACTTGCGTGAGGATGGCCAAGGCTTGCACAACGCTGTCGATCAAGCCGAACACCTGGGTTTGCCGGGTAGGGTCGGTGAAAGTCTGGCTGACGATGCGTGCCTGCTCGAAGTACAGGAAGGTACTGACACTTGCCAGTAACACCACGAACAGCGCAATGCCCAACAGATAAGGCGAGCGCAGTACCGCAGTGGCACCGGCCAGTGGGTTGCCGCCCAGCGGCCTTGCGGCGCTGCGCTCGGCATGCGCTGGCAACGGTTGCCGCTGTCGCCAGCCCTGTAGAAACAGGCTTGCCCCGACGCTGCCGAGCAGGAATCCCGCCGCCAGCAGCAGCAACCCGTCGTGGCCCAGCGGTGCCACCAGTAGCGTGCCCAGGATCGGCCCGCTGAGGCCACCCAGGCTGGCCCCGGCGGCCAACAGGCCGAACAGGCGCTTGCCTTGGGCCGTAGAAAACAGGTCGGCGAGCACGCTCCAGGCCAGCGAGATGGTCAGCAGGTTGAACACCGAAAGCCAGATGTAGAACGCCCTCGCCGCCCACAGGTTGTCTGGCGTGCGGGTAAACAACACGGCGAACAGCAGCAGGTTGCTGACAAAAAAACCATAGGTACAAGGCAGGATGAACCGGCGTTGCACGCAACTGGCCAGCCAGCCGAACACCGGCAGGCATGCCAAGCTGGCGATGAAGGTTCCGGTGAACAACCACTGCAGGTTGTCAACGCCACCGGCAACGCCCATGGTTTCGCGCACAGGGCGCAGCATGAAGTAACCGGTAAACAGGCAATAGAACAGCAGCAAGCCGGCGATAACCGCCGGGCCTTCGCCGGGCTGTATGTTCAGCCCTTGATCCAGGCGCCGCCGCCAGGCAGTCATACGCTCAGGTGAATTGCCTGATCAGCGCCTGTTGCTGCGCCTGGGTAAGCAGTGGGCCGTGGCCAGCCTTGAGCTGGTCGAGCTGGCGATCTGGCCGACCCGTGGCGGGAATTACCGTCGTCACCGCCGGGTGGCTGATGGCGAACTTGAGAAACAGCTGCGCCCAGCTGCCGATGCCCGCTTCAGCGGCCCAGCCGGGCAACGGCTGGTCTTTGACGCGGGTGAACAGGCGCCCATCGTCGAACGCGCGGTTGATCAGCACCGCCACACCCCGCTCCTGGCACAACGGCAGCAATTCACGGGCCGCCTGGGGGGCACTGACCGAGTAGTTGATCTGGATGAAATCCAGCGCCTCGCTGCGCACCAGCTCGGCGACCTCGGCGTGGCCACTGTTCAGGTAATGGGTGATCCCCACATAGCGGGTTTTGCCCTGCTGCTTGAGTTCGCGCGCGTAGGGCAGTTGGGTTCGCCAGTCACGCAGGTTGTGCACCTGCAACAGGTCGACCTTGTCGGTACGCAGCCGCTTCAGGCTGTCAGCCCATTGCGCTTGGGCTTCTGCGCGGCTGTCGGCGGCAATCTTGGTGGCAATGAAACAGCGTGAATGCCAACCCCCCTCCTCCAGCAATTGGCCAAGAATGCTGTCGGCGCCACCGTAATTGGGCGAGGTGTCGATCACCCGCCCGCCACCGTCGAAAAAGGCCTTGAGCACTGCCCGCAGTTGCTGGTAGGCAGCCGAACCGGCTTCAACCTCGAAACTGCCGGAAGTCCCGGCGCCAATGACCGGCAGCGCTTCACCGCTGGACGGTACGGCGCGGGTCAACATGCCTGCCGGCGTGGCCGCGTGCAACCAAGGGGCGCTGGCCAATAGGCCTAACGTAGCACCCGCGCGTAGGACATCACGACGTGCATACATGGAAAAGCTCCCGTCATGCCAGGGAAACTTGCAAGGCTAGTCGCTCTACCCGGCGCGCGTGGGCGTTTCTGTGTCCGGATGTTTTTACCTGCCCTGCAGCAGCGGGCTCAGGTCGACACCGGTGGCGCTGATTGGCGGGCACCAGTAGTAGCCGCCGCTCAGGGGCCGGCTGAAGCGGTACAGGCCGTCGATGATGCCGTCCTCCAGGCCACTCATGCGCCGCAGTTGCACTTCGAAGGCATCGAAGCTGCGGCCCAGGGCAACGAAGGCCAGGCCGGCGCCGCGCTGATCGGCCCAGGATACCGAGCGGCGCACCATGAAGGCCTCGGGCTCGTAGCTTTCCTGGGCAGTACGCTTGACGTGTGCCGACTCGGGCGCGTCGTCGAGTTCTTCGTTGTCACTGAGGCGGCGGCCCATGATGTTGTCCTGGTCGGCCTGGGGCAGCGACTTGAAGTACGCCAGGTCGTGCTTCCACAGCTGAAACGCAGCAAAGCTGGAACCATCGGCAGCGATCGCTGCCTGCACCGCATCCTCGTCCACCGGGTTCTCAGTGCCGTCTTCGTACCCGGTCAGGTCCAGCCCACCTCGGTGCAGGAAACCGTCAACGCTGTCGGCCAGGCGCAGGGCCGGCGCCAACGCCTGCTCCAGTGCCTGGGCCCGCAGCAGCAGGTCGCCCCGCTCATTGCCACGCAGCCACAGCCACAACGCATGCTGGGTGCTGGGGTTCTCTACCGCCGCATCCAGCAGCGGGAAAGGACGCAGGCCAGGTACTTCACGCCCCAGGGCTTTGGCCATGGGCGCGCCTACGCCCAGAATCACCTGCACGCCATCGACCTGCGGTAGCAAGGCATCGAGGGCGGCAGGCAACGCCTCGGGCGATTGCAGGGTGAAGAACAGGTGGCGGGCGTGGGCCGGCACCGGGGTGGCAAGCAGACCTTGCTGGAACGGCATGACAGGCTAATCCTCGAAAAAGGCGGCATGCTACTGCGCCTGCGGGCTTGCTGCAACGCGCCATACAGCGCCGATGAGGGATGTCTCTGGTAACAAATGGTTACCAAGAGCTGGCTCTTTGCAATTACCTATCCACACCGGCCCACCTAGACTGCTTCGGATCCTTCGCCCGAGAGACTACCGATGACCGCCTCGCCCCTGCTCACCGCCGTTCTGCCCCTGGCCCTGGGCATCATCATGCTGGGCCTTGGCCTGTCGTTGACCTTGGCCGACTTCGCACGGGTAGTGAAATACCCCAAGCCCGTGGTGGTGGGCCTGGCCTGCCAGATTCTGCTGTTACCGCTGGTGTGCTTCCTGATCGCCAACGGTTTTGGCCTGGAGTCGGCGCTGGCGGTGGGGTTGATGTTGCTGGCCGCTTCGCCGGGCGGCACCACGGCGAACCTGTTCAGCCACCTGGCACATGGCGATGTGGCGTTGAATATCACCCTCACAGCGGTCAACTCATTGATCGCGATTCTCACCATGCCGCTGCTGGTCAACCTGTCGTTGAGCTGGTTCATGGCGTCGGACCAGGCCATACCGCTGCAGTTCGCCAAGGTCATGCAGGTGTTCGCCATTGTTCTGCTGCCGGTGGCGCTGGGTATGCTGATTCGCCGCTTTGCCCCCGCGTTTGCCGCGGGCATGCAAAAGCCGATGAAGCTGGTGGCGGCATTGTTTCTGGCATTCACCATTGTCCTGGCGCTGGCCAAGGACTGGCAGACGGTGGTCGAGTACGCACCGGTCGTGGGCCTGGCGGCGCTGCTGTTCAACATCTTGAGCCTGGCGGTGGGCTACTGGGTGCCGCGCCTGCTCAACATCCCCAAGCGCCAGGCCATCGCCATCGGCATGGAAATCGGCATACACAACGGCACGTTGGCCATTGCCCTGGCGCTGAGCCCGTCGCTGCTGAACAACCCGACCATGGCAGTGCCGGCAGCACTGTACAGCCTGATCATGTTCTTCACCGCCGCCGGTTTCGGCTGGTGGGTGAGCCGTGGGCACGCCGTGGCGCAGCCTGAAGGCGGCACCGCCGGGTAACGGCCAGGCAGTCAGCGCCGGTTGCGCTTGCCCCGCAGTTGCTGTTTCAACACCTTCAACGGCGGCGCGTAGAAGAAACCGAACGACACCCCTCCGGTGCGCCCCTTCACTGCATGGTGCAGCCGGTGCGCCCGGTACAGGCGTTTGAGGTAGCGGTTGACCGGCCGTGGCCGGCGCGGCCAGTGCCGATGAAAGAAACCATCATGGGCCAGTACATAAAGTACGCCATAGCCCGCCACGCCACCGCCCACCCACTGCAGCGGCGCATGGCCGCCCTTGCCCAGGGCGATCAGGGCGGCGGCTATCAGCGCCAGCGCCAGCAGGTAGAGGTCATTGGTTTCGAGCATGCCCAGCTGTGGCTCATGGTGCGAGCGGTGCAAGCACCAGCCCCAGCCATGCATGATGTACTTGTGGGCCAGCGTGCCTACGCCCTCCATGGCCACCAGGGTGCCGAACAGCACGGTCAGATTGAGCAGCATGGAACGGTCCGGGTGATCGCATAGGGTGGCGCAAGGTTACCGGCTGATGGTTTTTTTTTCCATGTGGCAGGCGCTGCCGCAGGGCATGTGCCGATTAAGCCATTGTCATCTTTGCACCCTTGACCGGCTTTGCCGCGGGGCGTATGGTCCGCGTCGCAATTTAGCCATCCCAACAGGAGACCCGCTTTGGACAGTAGCCCCAGTCGCTTGCGACAGGCCCACGTGGCGCGCTAGCCCGGCAGTGTCCTCTACTGTCTGGCCAGCCTGGCAAGACGGTGGTTTCGTGTAACCCCCGCTTCACCTCCCTCCCCCCGTGGTCCTGCGCATCTTTCTGGTTTTTCAACCGCGCCCAGTGAAGGCGCTCATGCGGGCCTGTGCCCGTGGAAGAGGTGAGCTATGGATTGGAACGTTTTTCTGCTGCGCGTCAGTGTCGCGTTGCTGCTAGGGGCGCTGATCGGCGCCGAACGCCAGTTGCGCCAGCGCCTGACCGGGCTGCGCACCAATGCACTGGTCAGTACCGGGGCCTGCCTGTTCGTGCTGATGACCCAGGCAGTGCCCGGCATGGCCGCTGCCGATGCCTCACGCGTTGCCGCTTATGTGGTCTCGGGCATTGGTTTTCTCGGCGGCGGGGTGATCATGCGCGACGGCTTCAATGTGCGCGGCCTGAATACCGCCGCCACCCTGTGGTGCACGGCAGCGGTCGGTGTCTTGTGCAGCCTGGGGCTGTTGCTGGAGGCCGCGCTGGGCAGCCTGGTGGTGCTGTGCGCGAATATCCTGCTGCGCGACATCGCCCAACGCCTTGACCGCCAGGGCGTGGTGCCCGCCAGCGAGCACGAACAGCATTTCGAAGTGCGCATCGTCTGCCGCGCCGAGGACGAGATCCAAGTGCGCAGCCTGATGCTGCACAGCCTGGCCGAACCGCAGCTACGCCTGCAGTCGCTGCAAAGTGCCGACCTGGACAACCCGGCCAGGCTTGAGGTGCGTGCAGAGCTGTTGGGCACCGCCCAGGCACCGGCGCAGTTGGAGCGCCTGGTCAGCCGGGTCAGCCTGGAAAAGGGCGTGAGTTCGGTGCGTTGGCAACTCCAGCAACAGGTGCTGGCCGTGGATTGAGCGCCACCGGGTTAGCTGCCGGTGGTGAAAAAAATTAAACCTTTGCCCTGCCCCGCCCCTCAACCGTACGCGACACTGAGGTCGCGCCAAGGTTTAAGGAGTGAAGCATGAGCAGTCTTTTCATCAAGCGTGTCGGGTTATCGATGGTGCTGGGTCTGGTATCGGCCCACACGCTGGCAGCCAGCTCCAATGATTTCGTCGATGCAGCGGTCGAATCCGGCATCGCCGAAGTGGTTACCGGCAACCTGGCCCAGGAGAAAAGCCAGAACGCAGAGATCAAGAGCTTCGCCCAGCAAATGGTCACCGACCATACCCAGGCCAACCAGAAGCTCGGCGACATCGCCCGTAAACTGGATATTTCGGTACCCGACGACCCGGCGATGACCGACAAGGTCAAGAAGATGATCCTGGAATGGCGTGACGAGTCGTTCGACAAGTCTTACCTCAACAACCAGGTCGATGCGCACGAGAAAGCGGTCGAGCTGTTCAAGAAAGAAGCTGCGTCCTCCGACAAGGCTGAGCTGAAGGCCTTCGCCAGCGAAACCTTGCCCAAGCTGGAACAGCACCTGGAGCACGCCAAGGCACTACAGGCCAAACACGCTAAGTGAACGTGAGGTTCGACATGAGTAGCGATGCACTGAAAAGCGAAGTACTCACCCGCCTGCTGCATGCTCACCCACAGGGGCTGGGCAAGGAAGTGCTGGACAACTATCGTGGCGAGAAGGCCGTAGCAGGCATGCTCAAGACCCTGCAGGATGACGGCCTGATTCATGATGGCAGCGTGGTGGTCAGCAGTGACCACCAAATCAGCGTCCAGTACCCCATCAAGCTGTCAGCGGCCGGTGTGGACGCCGCCAGGCGGGCCGAGGGCTAAGCGCTGGCAAACCGGGGATTTGCGCCGCCTGGCCTCACAGCCCGGGCAAATCCCTCGGTAAACTCGCCAGCCCATTTCGCTGAGCTGGCGGGCATTCCCTATTTCTTCTCCACATCCCTGGGTGGTTTAGCGGGGCCCTGCGGGTCAACCTGCGGATCGTCGAGGTCCGGCGAATCCGGGTCGAAACCCAGGTCACTCTGCTTGTCCGCCTGCTCCGACGAGTGCGGCCCCTGTTTGTGCGGTGGTTGTTTATCAGGCATGGCGCTATCTCCTTGAGGTGTTTAGGGAAGAAAGCGCTGCCACGAAAAAGTTTGATTAACCTGCTGCTTCGGCCACCCGCGCCCGGCACTGCGCCAACGCCTCGTCACGCTCGCGCAGTTGTTCCTCGAAGTGTTTCAGCTGCCGTGCTTGCTCGGCACACAGCTCGCGCCGCTGTTCCAGGCTCTGTGCCTGGGTCTCCAATTGCCGGCGCATTTCCTCACTGGCGCCCTGCGCCTGCGCCAGGATCGTGCGCAAACCCTGGATCTGCGCATCACGTTGCTCCAGCAATTCCCCCTGCGCCCGGCATTCGCTGGCCACTTGGCGGTGCTCACCGAGCAAGCGCTCGTTATCGCGGTGCAGGCGGGTCAGTTCGTCCTGCTTGACGATCATGCCCTGCTGCAATTGGCGCACTTCCACCTGCAACTGCTGCAATTGCGCCTCGTGCCGGCGTTGTTCCTGCTCGCGCTGCTCACGGCTGGCGCTGCGGTAATGCTCGAGGGCGTCGCGGGCATGGCGGTGCTTGTCTTCCAGTGACTGGATCTGTTCGTCCTTGTCTGCCAGGCGCAGCTGCAGTTCGCCCAGCGACTGGTTGAGGCTCGCACTGCGTAGCTGTTCGGCCTGCAACGTGCTTTGCGTGGACAGCAGCCGCTCGGATTCGGCAGCCAGTGCCGCGGCATCGATCTGGTGCTGCTGATGCGCTGCGGCCAGGGCTTGCTGCGCGCTTTCGAGCTGCGCCTGCAGCTGTTCACGCTGCTGGGTAAACGTGCTTTCGGCCTGCTCGATGGTCAGATCGGCCTCGTCCTGCAACTGGGTCGCCAATTGCCCAACCATGCGGGCCAGCACCTCACTCAATGCAACGCCACCTTCCGCGGCAACCGGCTGCTGGCCGTTCAGCTCCTTGAGGTAGCGATGAATGGTGGTCTTCGAACCGGTATTGCCCAGTTCGATACGAATGGCATCGATGCTGGGGTTTTCGCCCCGGGCTATCAGCGCCTGGCGTGCCTGCTGCACCACCACCTTGTTTATGCCGCCCCGGGCCATGAGTGCTCCTACAATTTCGTACTGTGTTATGTAGCATGTAATTACGTACTGATTATGCCAATGACGGCCTTGGTCAGTAAAGGTTTTCTCACATGGAATAATCGCGGCTTATCGCATGTGAGGGGTGAATTTGTGTGTTTGGTAGTGCTGGCAGCGGTACGAGGCTCTGCAACCACCCGCCTTGTGTCCCAGTCGCTTTGCCGCCACCATGAAGGTCCGGTTCCTGCCCCTGCGAAAAAGCACCCGAAACAAATGACCCTGGATAACTACAAGGCAATTGCCGACAGCATCGCGCTGTTGCTGTACCCGCACGCGGAAGTCATCGTCCACGACCTGCGCAGCCAGACAGTGGTGCACATCGCCAACAACTTCTCCCAACGCACCTTGGGTGACGACTCGGCGATCGATCATGAACTGGGCGACTTGCTCCAGGGCACGAACCTTGGCCCTTACGAGAAACTCAACTGGAACGGCCAGAAGGTCCGTTCGATCAGCACCGTGCTGCGCAATGCCCAGGGCGAAGCCGAGCACCTGATGTGCATCAACCTGAACGTGTCGGTACTGGAGCAGGCCCGTGTTGCGCTGGATGCGTTTTTCCAGATGAGCCGGCTGGTGCCGCAACCGGACGCGTTGTTCCGCAATGACTGGCAGGAACGCATCAACACTTTCCTGCATGGCTGGCTGCAGGCGCGCAACCTGTCACTGCAAACGCTGCGCATGAAGGACAAGCGCAGCCTGGTGCAGGCGCTGCATGCCGAGGGCGCGTTCCAAGGCCGCAGTGGCGTGGACTATGTGGCCAACGTACTGAGCATGGGGCGCGCGACCGTGTACAAGTACCTGAAAGAGCTCAAGGCCCTTTAAACCCGCTATCGCCGGCTTGCTGGGATGAGCACCGCGACGCATGTGCACGCCTGCTTGTCTCGAATAGAATAAACGTCTACGGTAGACGAATATTCCATCTCTATGTAGGTTTACAGCATGGCAGCCACTCCCGCTCTTGCGCCCATTATCGATGCCACCCAGTTGGATGGGCTTTTTCGGTCCATAAAGGATGCCCATGCGGCACTGCGCCCTGCCGTCAGTGTGACGCCACTGACCCGCAGCGCCCGCCTCTCGGAGCAGACCGGTTGCGATGTGCTGCTTAAATGCGAACACCTGCAGCACACCGGTTCGTTCAAGTTTCGCGGCGCCAGCAACAAGATCCGCCTGCTGCCAACCCAACAGCGGGCTGCCGGGGTGATCGCCGCGTCTTCGGGCAACCACGGGCAGGCGTTGGCAATGGCCGGCAACGCCGCTGGGGTGCCGGTGACGGTGTACAGCGCCGCTTCAGCGTCGGCCTACAAGCTGGCAGCGATGCGTGCCTTGGGCGCCGAAGTCATCTGCCTGCCCACCGACCCATTGGGTGCAGAACTGGAGGCCGCCAGGCAAGCGCGGCTGCGGGGTGTGCCGTTCGTGTCGCCGTACAACGACCTGCAGGTCATCGCAGGCCAAGGCACCCTCGCAATGGAGTTGTTCGAGCAGGCACCCGACCTGGACGCGGTATTCGTCGCGGTGGGCGGCGGCGGGCTGATTGCCGGTATCGGCGCCGCCCTGCGCGTGCTCAAGCCGGGCACCGAAATCATTGGTTGCTGGCCCGAAAATGACCCCGCATTGGCGCGCTCGCTACAGGCGGGTGAGATCATCGAAGTACAGGCGCGCCAAACCCTTTCCGACGGCACCGCCGGTGGCATCGAGCCAGGTGCTGTCAGCTTCCCGCTGTGCCAGGCGCTGGTCACCGGGACGGTGCTGGTCAGCGAGGACGAAATCCGTGCAGCCATGCGCGACATCGCCCGCCACGAGCGCTGGATCATCGAAGGCGCTGCGGCAGTTGCCGTCGCCGGCATGCAGAAATTGGCCAGGCAGTACCAAGGCAAGCGGGTTGCGGTGGTCCTGTGTGGCCGCAACATTGTTCTGGACAAGTTCCTCGAAGCGGTCGGGTGACAGCTGACGCCAGGGCCCGACATAGCGCCGGGCCCCAACCTGAACCGCTCAGAGCAGGCGCTGCACCTGGGCTGGCGTGCGCTGCATCAGCACCTTGCCATGGCGCACCGAGACCAGCGCATGCCCCTGGCTGCGCACCATCTCGTAGTCATCGGGTGCCGACAGCAGCAGCAGGTTGGCTGGGCGCCCCACCTCGATGCCATAGTGCTCGCCAAGGTTCAGGGTGCGGGCGCTGTTGTCCGTGATCAGGTCCAGGCAACGCTGCAAGTCTTCGTAGCCGAGCATGTGGCAGATGTGCAGCCCGGCTTCGAGAATGCGCAGGATGTTGCCGTTGCCCAGCGGGTACCACGGGTCCACGATGGAGTCCTGGCCAAAGCACACGTTCATGCCGGCGCGGTCGATCTCGGCTACCCGGGTAACCCCACGGCGCTTGGGGTAGTTGTCGAAGCGCCCTTGCAAATGGATGCTTTCGGTTGGGCAAGACACGAAGTTGATGCCCGACAGCTTCAACAGGAGGAACAGCTTGTAGCAGTAAGCGTTGTCATACGAACCCATCGCCACGGTATGGCTGGCGGTGACCCGGGCGCCCATGCCACGTACCCGGGCTTCCTCGGCCAGAACTTCAAGAAAACGTGACTGCGGGTCGTCGGTTTCGTCGCAGTGCACGTCTACCAGGCAGCCGCTGCGCTCGGCCAGGTCCATCAGGAATTTTATCGACGACACGCCCTGGTCGCGGGTGTTCTCGAAATGCGGAATGCCCCCCACCACGTCGGCACCAATGGCCACCGCTTCGGTCATCAATGCCCTGCCGTTGGCATACGACTCGATGCCTTCCTGCGGAAACGCGACGATCTGCAGGTCGACCAGCCCGCGGACTTCGTCGCGTACCTCGACCATGGCCTTGAGCGCGGTAAGCGTCGGGTCGGTGACATCGACATGCGTGCGCACATGCTGGATACCGTGGTCCACCAGCATGCCAATGGTTTTCTTGGCGCGGGCCTTGATGTCATCGTGGGTGGTGAACTGCTTGCGCTCGGCCCAGCACTCGATGCCCTCGAACAGCGTACCGCTCATGTTCCACCTCGGCTCACCGGCCGTCAGCGTGGCGTCAAGGTGGATGTGCGGCTCGACAAAGGGCGCTACCACCAGGTTCTGTGCAGCGTCCAGGTCGCCGGGCGCCTGCGCCACCACGTTTGCCTGCGGCACGATTGCGCTGATGCGCTCGCCAGCAAGTTCAATGCGGAACAAGCCGGGTTTGCCGCGCAGCCGGGCGTTGATGATGTTCATGCGGTTACTCCTTGCCGTGGGCTTCGCTCATGCGCCATACCAACATGGCGACCGAAGCATTCATGCGAAAAAGCGGGTCGTCGATCGACTGCCCGCTCAGTTGTTCGATGCGCTGTATGCGCTGATTGACAGTGTTACGGTGCAGGCCCAGGCGCTGGGCGGCTTTGAGGCTGTTGCCATTTTCCATGAGCAAGGCGTCGAGGGTGTGGACCAATGCAGTGGCTTGCTTACGCCCTGGTGCCAGCAGCGGGCCAAGGGTACGGCTGACGAAATCGTCGATCAGCGAGCGGTCGACGATGCCCTGTAGCAAGCGCAGCACGCCCAGCTCACTGAAATTGCAGTAACCACTGGCCGGGCGCAGGTGCCGGGCCACATCCAGTGCCTGGCGCGCTTCATTCAAGGCCTGGCGGTAGTGTGCACAGTCTTCGGCAAGGCTGGAAAGCCCCATGTACAGGCTTAACTCGCCGGCCACCCCTTGCAATTGCCGGTACAACCCGGCCAATCGTTCCGGCAGGTCTTGGGTGTCGGCCAGCAACACCACGAACAGGTCACCGGGCAGGTGCGCCGTGACGCTGCCCGGCTGCTGCCGGCACCAGGCTTGCAGTTGGTCCTCCAGGGCCTGGCGGGTGTGCTGCCAGCGCCGCTCGCCGAGCGTCAGCCCCAACCGCTGGAACAGCTCATCGACCCCGGCCAGGCGCAAGGCCAGCAGTCGGCGCGGCTCATCCAGCGCCAATTGCAGGTGCGCAGCGCGCTGCCGGGCAATCGCCAGGCTTGGGTAATCGCCACTGAGCAGTTGGCCGAGGATGTCGTTGCGCGAGCGGCGAACCTGGGTCATCTGCACCAGCGCAGTACCGATCAAGTGGGTGACCACCACCATTTTCAGGGCGTAAGGCTGTTCGATCAGTGGCAAACCCAGCTGCTCGGCACGGGCAATCACTGCAGGCGCAATGTGCTGGATGAAACTGCCGCCGGTGAGGATTACCAGCCCGGCAATGCCGACGGCGTCGCCGTCTTCGACCAGCGCAAGCAGGTTGGCCTCACCCCGTGGGTGGTTGATGCCGGTGACGAACACCAGCTCGCCGCCCATCACCCATTCGGCGATACCTTCGTTTTCTGCCACATAAGGCCAGCGTACTCGCCGTTGCAGGTTGCGCGCCCCGGCGCGCACGCTCATCTCGTGCAGGCCGGGCAGCTGCAGGATTTCTTCCAGCGCCAGGCTCACGGTTCGACGCCCGCCTGGGCCGCTGCGCGGCGCCCGCCCAGCTCAAGCACGACGATGTAGCACAGCGCCGAGGCGCCGATACCCACCAGCGGTGCCACCCAAGGCGACGCGTAGGCCAGTACGGCGCCAACGGCGTAGGCCAACAGCCCGACCAGGTTGTAACGGGGCAGCGTTGCAGTGCCCAGCGCCGGGTATTTGCCACGGTGGCGGTACCAGAAATCGGCCATGATCACGCCACCCACCGGTGGAATGATCGAACCCAGCAGCACCAGGAACGGGATCAGCATCTCGTACATCCCACCCATGGCCAGCACGATACCCACAGCGGCCGCCAACAGGGTCGCCGTGCGCCGCCGCTCGCTGCGCAGCAGGTGGCACGCGGCAGCCGAAACGTTGTAGATGGTCGGCCCCTGGATGGTCCACAGGTTCAGGCACAGCATGACCACTGCGGCAAAGGACAAGCCCTGCAGCATCATCACCTCGACGATATCGGCCTGCTGGTAGACCATGGCGCACCAGGCGCCTGCCACCACCATCAGGCCGTTGCCCAGCAGGAACGCGACCACACTGGCGCTTACCGCTACCCGCCCGCTGCGCGACAGGCGTGTCCAGTTGGTCGCCTGGGTGGCGCCGCTGGCAAAGGTGCCGAACACCATGGTCACTGCCGCGGAAAACGTCATGGTCTCATGCGGTACCACCGCCGCCAGGCCGGCGAACCCACCGGCATCCCGGGTGGCGATGTACATCGACACCAACAGCAGCACGAACATCAGCGGCACCGAAACCCGGGCCAGCACATCCAGCCCCTTGAAACCGAGGATGGCGGTGATGCTGAAGCCCAGGCCGAACACCACCATCAACGGCAGGCTGAAACCCTCTGCCAGGCCAAGCAACTTGACCAGCACGATCGCCACCGTGGCGGTGCCCCAGGCGTACCAGCCCAGTTCGGCGAAGCCCAGCAGGAAGTCGGACAGCCGGCTGCCTGCCTCCCCGAAACAGAAACGCCCCATCAACACCGTGTTCAGGCCGCTACGCGAGGCAATGAAGGCCAACGCGGCGGCATACAGCGCAAGCAAGCTGTTACCGAGGGTGGCGACCCATAGCATGTCGGCGAAACTGAACGCCATGCCCAGTTTGCCGCCGGCAAACATGGTGCCGGTGAAGAAGGTGAAACTGAACAGGACCATGGTGATCGGCAGCAGGCCCTTGCGGGCTGATGGCGGCGCTTCGCTGAGTGGAAATTCGCTGGGTGAGCTCATTGCACGGGGCTCCAGGTTGTAGTTGGGAGCAGCTGGAGCAAGATGCGGGCCGCTTTTTGCGGCCGCCAAACAGCGAAAAAACCGGGCATGCAGCCCATTGGTGCATGTGCACAGTGACCAGTAAAGCCGGGTTTTAGCCCGGTGAAAGTGTGCGGCTCGACTTCTTTTGAGGCATTCATGCACCAAAGCGGTTCCGGGCTGAGTAGTAACCACCCAGCCCGACACCGCACGCAACGTTATGCCGCCCCGTCCAGCCCCATCTGCCAGAAATCCGCTTCCAGGCTGGAGGCCTGGGCGAAAATGGCTGCCAGTTCGGCAAAACGCTGCTCGGTCATGCTGCGTGCTGCCAGCTCGTCGAGGTGCCGGCGAGCTGCCGCAGCCACGCCCTGGTAGGCTGTACCCGCGTACTCGCCAATCCACTCGCGGTACGGGTGGCCGCTCAAGTCGCCAATCTGTTCGGCCAGGGCGCGGCCGATTTCGGCATAGCCGACCACGCAGGGGGCCAGTGCCACCTGCAGCTCCAGCAGGTCCCCGGCAGCGCCGCAGTCCAGCACGTAACGGGTGTAGGCCACGGTGGCCTGATGCTCGGGCGCCGCTTCAATGTCGGCCTGGCTCAACCCCCAGCGCGCGCATAGCCGCAGGTGCAGCTCGGTTTCATCGAGAATGGCCGCGAGCGTGGTCTGTGCGGCACGAATGTCCGCCGGGCGTCGGCTTTTGTAGGCAGCCAGCGCCCAGGCCCGGGCAAACTGGACCAGGAACAGGTAGTCCTGCACCAGGTAGGTACGAAACGCTTGCTCGCTCAACGTGCCCGCGCCCATCTGCTGCACGAAGTCGTGCGTGACATAGCGGGCCCAGGGGCGGTTGGCGGCGGTTTTCAGGCGCTCGAAGATATCCATGCTCACTGGCCCTCCGGGTAGATAGCATCGAAGAAGGCCAGCTCCAGTGCCACGGTGCGTTGGTAGAAGTCACTGGCCAGCGCCGCCGCCTGCGGGCCTACCCGGTCCAGTTCAGCCTGCAGGAAGGCAACGAAGTCCTGGAAGGCCGGATTGTCATGCAGCGTGATCCATTCGGCATGGACAAAGTTCTCCGGCAAAGGCTTTGGCGCTTTAAGCGCCCAGTCCAGATACAGGCCCTCGGCAACGTTGAGCACCGCCAGCGCCGCCGCGTAGGAGCGGGTGGCGGCCGCTTCGCGCATGATCGCCTTGAAACCGGCGGTGGGTGCGGTATCGGCGGGTTCGCGCCGTTGCGCCGGGCTGACATCCAGCGCCTCGAACGCGCGCAGGAAATAGGTGTTCTCGTCGCTGCAGATCATGCCGGCAAAGCGGCCGAAGCGCAGCCGGGCCTCGAAGGTATCGGCGGTGGCGATGGCGGCACCGAGCAAGGTCAGGAAGCTGTCGAGAAAGCGGTGGTCCTGCACCAGGTAGTCGATCATGACCGGCGCCGGCAGGCTGCCGTCGCACAGTTGGGTCACGAAACGGTGGCCAACGGCGGCCGACCAGGTCGGTTCGCTGTGGCGGCGCAGGGTCTGGCTGAAGCGTTCGGTCATGGTGCTGTCCTTGTGGGGGGATGGCAGCGAGACCTTGGCACTGGGCATGGACGAGCCTCGCATGTGAGGCCGGCAAAAAGGCAGGTAACGACACGTATCGAGCCCATCCCTTCGCCGGCATGATCCGGATCAGGTTCGAAGGGTCACCGCGCTGCGATGCTCAGCGGTTTCTCAGCCCGTTGCCGGGCTCCCCTTGGTCGCGCTCAGGTATACCGTAGCGTGCCGCTGCTGTACAGCGCGCCCGATCACACCCGGGACAGCCGGGTGATTTAGGTTTATCGTGTAGCCATCCTCCACCGCCGCTTGCACCATGACCGATATCGAACGCTACCTGCGCGCCGCCACCCGCGACAACACTCGGCGTAGCTATCAGGCTGCCGTCGAACACTTCGAAAGCCACTGGGGCGGCTTTCTGCCGGCCACCGCCGAGAGCATCGCCCGCTACCTGGCCGAGCATGCCGACCAGCATGCCGTGAGCACCCTGCGCCAACGGCTGGCCGCGCTGAGCCAGTGGCACGTTGCCCAAGGCTTTCCCGACCCCACCAAGGCCCCCCTGGTGCGCCAGGTGCTGCGCGGCATTCG
Organism: Pseudomonas sp. PARCl1; assembly: GCF_947311875.1. NCBI lineage: Bacteria > Pseudomonadati > Pseudomonadota > Gammaproteobacteria > Pseudomonadales > Pseudomonadaceae > Pseudomonas > Pseudomonas sp. PARCl1. The sequence goes on along the minus strand of NZ_CAMZMX010000006.1, from coordinate 63,126 downwards.
TAGCTTGCACCCGGCCCCGCCCAAGCAGGCAGCGCCGCTGCTGCTGCAGCACCTGCAAACGGCGGTCGCCTGTTTCGAAGAGGAAGCCGGCCAGGCCCGTGAGAATCACGACCTGGCCGCCTTGCGCCGCGCACGGCGCGATAGCGCGCTGCTGTTGCTGGGCTTTTGGCGGGGTTTTCGTGGCGATGAGCTGGCGCGCCTGCGCGTGGAGCATGTCCAGGCCGAAGCGGGTGTCGGCATCACCCTGTTCCTGCCACGCAGCAAGGGTGATCGCGAAGCGCTGGGGGTGCAGCACCGCACCCCCGCGCTCAAGGCCCTGTGCCCGGTCACGGCCTACCTGCAATGGCTGGAGGTTGCCGGCATTGCCCACGGGCCGGTGTTTCGCAAGCTCGACCGTTGGGGCAACCTGGGCGACAGCGCGCTCAACAGCAACAGCCTGGTGGGGCTGCTAAGGCGCATGCTGGCACGCGCCGGGGTTCCGGCAGCCTTGTACACCGGCCACTCGCTGCGGCGCGGTTTCGCCACCTGGGCCACCGCCAATGGTTGGGAGTTGAAAGCGTTGATGAGCTATGTGGGCTGGAAAGACGCCAAGTCGGCGCTGCGCTACATCGATGCGGCACAACGCTTCGGCGAACTGGCCGCCCTACCGGCCGGCCATGAGCAGGTGCTCATTCCCTGACGGCTGCGCAGCGCCACAGGCGGGCGATGTCACAGGCCCGCGCCTGCAGCAGCTCAGCAGCATCGGCACATGCCTGCTCCAGGCTCATTGGCCCACTGCTCAGGGCAAAGGCCGCATCCACGCCGTGCGCATACAACTGCTGGTAGCCCTCACCCAAGGTCCCGGCCAGTACCACCACCGGTACCCCGTGGCGCTTGGCGACCCGGGCCACGCCCATTGGCGTCTTGCCGCGCAAGGTCTGTGCATCGAAGCGCCCCTCGCCCGTCACCACCAGATCAGCACCTTGCACCAGGGCATCGAGCCCGGCCAGTTCCGCCACCACCACTACCCCGGGGCGGAACTGCGCGCCCATGAATGCCCGCGCGGCGAAACCCATGCCACCGGCGGCGCCACAACCTGGGTAGTCACGCACATCCTGACCCAGCAACTGCGCACAGTGGTCGGCAAAATGCCCCAGCGCCTGGTCCAGCGCCTGCACCTGCTGCGGGTTGGCGCCCTTCTGCGGGCCGAAGATCGCCGATGCACCATTGGCCCCGCACAGCGGGTTGTCGACGTCGGCCGCTACCTCGAACTGTACCTCAGCCAGGCGTGGGTCGAGATCGCTGGCATCGATATGCGCCAACTGCGCCAAAGCCAGCCCCCCTTCCTCCAGCGCCTGCCCCTGGGCATCCAGCAGGCGCAGGCCCAACGCACGCAACATGCCGCTGCCGGCGTCATTGGTGGCACTGCCGCCAATGGCCAGCACCACGCGCTGTGCGCCGGCAGCCAACGCGGCGGCAATCAGCTCGCCGGTACCCCAGGTGCTGCTGCGGCAGGCATCGCGCTGCCCGGTTGGGACCAGCTGCAGGCCACTGGCCTGGGCCATTTCGATGATTGCCGTGCGGCTGTGCGGCAACCAGCCCCAGCCGGCTTCCACGCTCTGCCCCAGCGGCCCGCGCACGGTCTGGCGGCGCAGCTCGCCGTCGCTGGCGGCAAGGATCGCGTCCATGGTGCCTTCGCCACCATCGGCCATCGGGCATTCGACCACCTGCACACCCGGGCAACCCTCACGCAAGCCGGCAGCGATGGCGCGCGCAACCCCGGCAGCATCGAGGCTGTCCTTGAACGAGTCGGGGGCAATGACGATCTTCATGGGGATTCTCCTGTCCTGATGGCGGCATGCTGACAGCTGTGCGCCCAGGCGGCCTCGGTCAAATGCACAAAACCCCGGGTGGGTTGTTTGGGCGGATGCCTTTGGCCTGTGGCGGGCCTATCGCCGGCAAGCCGGCTCCCACAGCAATGAGTGCTCCCTCAGGCCTGTATCTGTGGGAGCCGGCTTGCCGGCGATAGGGCCGCAACAGAGAAATGCTTCAGTCTGCAGGCAACAGCTGCAACCCCAGGTACAAGCTCAGCATGCCTTCCATCCGCAGCGGGTCGACCTCGCCCAACTCGGCAATGCGCTCCAGCCGGTAGCGCAGGCTGTTGCGATGAATGCCCAAGGCATCGGCACAGGCCTGGCTCTGGCCGTCATGGGCACACCATGCCCGCAGGGTGGTCAGCAGCTGGCCGCTGCTGTCCTTGACGCGTATGCGCTGCAACGGTTCCAGCAGTTCATCCAGTGCGTCATCATTGCGGTGGCGCCACAGCAGTGCCGGCAGCCGGTAGCGCTGCAGGCTGAGTAGGCGTTCGCCAGGCAATACCTCACGGCCATAAGCCAGCAAGTCACGCACCCGACGGTAACCCCGGCGCAACTGCTCCAGGCTCTGCGCGGCGCTGCCCAGGGCTAGCCGTTCCACTTCCCAGCCATGCCGTTGCAGGCGTTCCAGCAGGCGCGGCTCATCCAGCGCGGCACCCGCCGGGCGGCACCACAGCAACGACTGCCGCGCCGGGCTGACACACCAGCTGTCGGGGTAACGGCTGGTCAACCACGCTGCCAGTGCCTCGGCGGCCGGCCCCGAGGCCAGTTCGAACAAGCACGGCACACGCGGCAGCTGTGGCTTCAGGCCCAGTTGCCGGGCTTCGTCGAGCAACCGCGGGGAATCACCGCTGCCGCCAAGCAGCAACGCCAGCAGGTCGTCACAGCGCTGCCGCCGCCACTGCTGGTCGGCCTGCAAATGGCGCTGGGCCAGCAGCATTTCGGCGGTCATGCGCACCAGTTCACCGTAGGTCCGCACGTGCTGCGGGTCGCCGGTCAGGCCCAGCACGCCCATCAACCTGCCGTCGAGCATCAACGGCAGGTTGACCCCAGGCTGCACGCCCTTCAGGCATTTGGCCGCGTCAGTGTCCAATTCGACGATCCGGCCGTTGGCAAGTACCAACTGGGCGCCTTCATGGCGGGTGTTGATGCGTTCCGGCTCGCCGCTGCCCAGGATCAACCCCTGGCTGTCCATGACATTGACGTTGCACGGCAGAATGGCCATCGCCCGGTCAACGATATCCTGTGCCAGGTCATGGTCGAGTTCGAACATTGCACGGTCCTTAGGGTGTTAGGCTTTTGGGCTCGGGCACAGCAGCCCGCGCCCGGCACTGTGCAAAAGCACAAAGACAGGCACGCCGCAGTCCCCGAGACTCGTCAGGGCGAGCGCCGGCACAGGCGACGCGGCGATAACCATAACAACAGAGAATCCGATCATGGCACACAGCCCAGCCCCTGACCAAGGCACGGACACCACCCGCAACGCGCTGTACCGGCGCGTCACCCTGCGGCTGATTCCGTTCATTTTCATCTGCTACCTGTTCAATTACCTGGACCGCGTCAACGTCGGCTTTGCCAAGCTGCAGATGCTCGACGCGCTGAAGTTCAGCGAAACCGTGTACGGCCTTGGCGCCGGCATCTTCTTCATCGGCTATGTATTGTGCGGCCTGCCCAGCAACCTGGCGCTCAACCGCTTCGGCCCTCGGCGCTGGATCGCGCTGATGATGATCGCCTGGGGCAGTTTGTCCACTTGTCTGCTGTTCGTCACCACCCCGACCGAGTTCTATACCTTGCGCCTGCTCACTGGGGCGGCCGAAGCCGGCTTCTTCCCGGGTGTGGTGTTGTACCTTTCGCGCTGGTTCCCGGCAGCCAGACGCGGGCGCATCATGGCCCTGTTCATGTCGGCTATCCCGGTTTCGGGCCTGCTGGGCGGGCCGTTCTCCGGCTGGATCCTCGAACACTTCGCCGCCGGCCAGCATGGCCTGGCCGGCTGGCAATGGATGTTCCTGATCCAGGGCCTGCCCACCGTGGCCCTGGGCATTCTGGCAGTGTTCCTGCTCAGTGACGGTTACCAGAAGGCTGCCTGGTTGAGCGCGGGCGAACGCCAGCTGATCGCCGCAGACCTGGCGGCCGACGCTGCCAGCAAGCCCGCCACTACCGGCGACAGTGTACTGGCGGTACTGACCAACCCGCTGATCTGGACCTTTGGTTTCGTTTATTTCTGTATCCAGAGCGGTGTCTACGCCATCAACTTCTGGTTGCCGTCGATCATCAAGGGCATGGGCTTCGACAACCCGCTGCTGATCGGCTGGCTGAGCGCCATTCCGTATCTGCTGGCCGGGGTGTTCATGATTCTGTGCGGCCGCTCGGCCGACTTGCGCAACGAACGCCGCTGGCATCTGGTGGTGCCGATGCTCATGGGCGCCATGGGCTTGCTGATCGCAGTCAACTTCGCCGCCAACCCGGCCATTGCCATCCTTGGCCTGTCCATCGCCACCATGGGCGCGCTCACCGGTCTGCCGATGTTCTGGCCGATGCCCACGGCGCTGCTCAGCGCCAGTGCCGCCGTGGCCGGCCTGGCGATCATCAACTCGGTCGGCCAGATGGCCGGCTTCCTCAGCCCGTACCTGGTGGGGTTCATCAAAGACCAGACCGGGTCCACCGATGCCGCCCTGTATTCGTTGGCGGCACTGATCGTGCTCGGTAGCCTGGTGGCGCTGCGCGTGACCAGGGCCGGTGCACTGAGTGCTGCCCGGGCCAATTGAGTCCAGCGGCGAGCCAGCCCGCTGCTAGACCACGCCAGCATAGTGATGCAACGGGGGTGTTCTAGTGGCAGCGGGCGTGGCCCGTTACCACCGGAACACCGGTCGTCAGCTCAACGCACCCCCTTCCCACCTCAGGCGTCAAATGGTTCCAAAGGCCCCTTTGGAGAACCCTCATGACCCAGTACGCCGTGGCCCGCCTGGCACAACTCGACGAGGACCGCCCGTTGCGCGTTCAGGCCGGCAGCGAAGAGATCATCCTCGTTCGCCAAGGCCAGCAGGGTAGATGACCAGCCCCTGGCTGCCGTCGAGCCGCCCAGGCACAGCGATGCCCGCTGCTTTGTGGTGGTGGGTGCCGGGGCCGCGGGCAGCGCTGCGGTGGCCGCCCTGCTCAGGCAAGGTTTTGCCGGCCGGCTGGTGTGGATAGACCAGGAGCGTCAGCCCGCCTATGACCGGACCTCGCTGAGCAAATTCGTGATCGCCGGGCAGATGCCCCCCGACGAAGTACCCGCCTTGCTCGACGCCGATGCCTTGCGCCAAGGCCAACTGAAGCGCAAGCATGGCAAGGTGCGCAGCGTTGACAGCCAGCACCGCCAAATCACTTTGGCTGACGGCCAGTCGATCGCGTATGACGCTTGCCTGCTTGCCACCGGCGGTAAGCCCGTGCGCCCGCAACTGGCCGGTATCGATCTGCCTGGGGTGTTCACCCTGCGTTCCCGCGACGATGCTGAGCGCGTGCTCGATGCGGCCGAGCCCGGCCAGCCGGTGGTCATTGTGGGCGACGGCTTCATCGGCCTGGAGGCCGCTTCGGCCCTGCAGGCGTACGGCGCGCGGGTGCACGTGGTAGCCCGCCACGAGATCCCCCTGGCTCGACAGCTGGGTGAACGCATTGGCCGTTGCCTGCGCACGCTGCATGAGGCTCAAGGGGTGACTTTTCACGGCCCCACCGAGGTCAAGCTGATCGAAGGCCAGGGGCAGGTCGAGGCCGTGGTACTGGCCAACGGCGAGCGCCTGCAAACAGCCTTGGTCGTGCTGGGAACCGGCGTCAGCCCCGCGACGGCGTTTCTGCACGGGGTGCCCCTGGGGGAAGATAAATCGGTGAGGGTCGACGCCGACATGCGTGCTGCCCCCGGCCTGTGGGCGGCAGGGGACATCGCCACATTCCCGCTTGCCGGGCGCCCGGTGCGCATCGAGCACTGGCGCCTGGCGCAGCAACAGGGGGTGATCGCAGCGGCCAACATGCTCGGCGAGCAACGCCGCTACGCCGACGTGCCGTTCTTCTGGACCTACCAGCACGGGGTTACCTTCGAGGTGCTGGGGCACGCACAGGACTGGAACCGCATCGAGTTCGTCGGCGAGCCGGAAACAGGTGACTTCATCGCCCTGCAGTGTGTGAACGAGCAGGTCGAGGCAGTGATTGCCAGGGGGTATTCCGACGCCATGGCGGCGCTGTCGCAGCGTATGAAACAGCCGTTGACCCTGCAACAGGCCCTGACGCTGATCGGCTGAAGGGGCTTGGGTAGGCCCGCCCTCCGATCACAGGCTCAGGACAGCACCTTTATTACCAGCAGATGCACTGGATAAAACAGATAGCCCCAGCGCCCCACTGCCGGCACCCGCCAATCATCATGGCGCAACAGCGCTGAGCCAAGCGCAAGCGCCGAGGCCGCGCTCAGCAGTGTGAGCAGGGTGATCGGTGCCAGCAAATGCGCCTGCAACCAGCTATTGGTCAGGTTGCCGCCCATGGCCAGCAGGCAAGGTAACACCCAGGCCGCGCCGCCCTGCCGGCGCGCCATCAGGCAGGCGCCTGGCAGCAATACCCCGGGCACCCCATACATCAACTGCCCACTGAACAAAAAACCTGCCAGCCCAGCCGCCAAACCCAGCAAACGCAGCGACAGCAACGGGTAATGCACACCCCAGGCCACCAGCAACCCCAATACCAGCGTCGGCATCACGTTCAATGTCTGCGAGCCGCCGTCCAGCCAGCGATATGCAGGTTCCGACAGCACCGCGAACAGCAGCATCAGCCCCAGGTAGCGCACATTGCCCATGCTATTGAAAGCCGCTGCCCTGGCCCGCTGCACATTCACTGCAATGGCCAGGCAAAACAACGGGAACGCCAGCCTGCCCACCACGAACAGGCCATCGGCTGTGGGCCATAGAAAGCGCAGGTGATCGGCGACCATGGTCGCCATGGCGGTCCATTTGACCAGGTCCAGCCCCGCCGAGCGCAACGCTCAGCGCTCGCGTTCGACAGGGCTGACGCCCAGGTAGCGCTCGGTCCACAGGGCCAACGGCAGCGGTGGTTGCTGCTCCAAGACACGCCGCCAGATCAACACCAGGTCGCGCCTGTTGAACATCGACCCGGGCCCGGTTTGGAAAGCCGCTGGCACATCGACCACCCACTGCCCCTGGCGGTCCCGGTGGGCCATGCGGAAACGGAAGCTGTAGTTGCCCGGGATACCCATGCGCAAGTCCGTGACCACCAGCACGTCGCCGACCTGGTCGTAACGCAACCAGTCATCGGTGAACCAGCGCAAACGCTGATACAGCTCATCGGTGGCCAACACCTGCGCCAACTCCGTATTGCGCGGCAAGCGCTGCATTTCTGGCGCCTGCCGGTCGAAGACGCTGCTGATGCCTTCCAAGTAGTCACCCCCGGGGATTTTCGCCAACACTCGCCAGACCAGGCTGTTGAAGGCAATGGGTACGGCCCGCAGTTCAGTGGTGACGATACCTTGCTGGTCCAGTGCGGCCTGGAAGCGCTGCTCGGCGGCCATGCGCCCGGCAAGGCCGAAACCAAGGTACGCCGTGCTGAACACCAGTGCCAGGGTCAGCAGCCGCGTGGCCCTGGCAGTCACTCCGCGCACGGCCGCGTAGATAACGGCGGCCACCAGGGGCAAGGTATACACCGGGTCGATGATGAACACCGCAGCCCAGCTTTGCGGTGTGACTGGCAGAGGCCAGAACAACTGGGTGCCATAGACCGTGAAGGCATCGAGCACTGGGTGGGTGATCAGCACCAGCCAGAACGCCAGGAACAGCCTGTTCAAGGTATAGCCTTTGTCGGGCCAGCACTTGTTGACCAGCCAGGCCAGCAGCAAGGCCAGCCCGGTGAGCACGAACAGCGAGTGGGAGAAGCCGCGGTGGTAAGTCATCTGCGACACCGGGTCGGCGTAGCGGATGATCACGTCGAGGTCCGGCAGCGTGCCCAACGCCGCGCCATACAACAGCGCGCGGCGGCCTTGCAGGCGGCCCAGCACGGCACCCTGCAGGGCGGCGCCGAGTACAGCTTGGGTAATCGAGTCCAAGGGAGCATTCCTCGCAGGTGGTGACGGGGAAACTACCCTCAACCAGGGCCGCTAGGCAATTCCCCGCCTTGTTGCCAGATGCAACCCCGCAAGACCAGGCGGTTCAGCCGAGGTCACCGCCCCCCACCGGCAGGGTCACCCCGGTGATGTATGACGCTTCATCGCTGGCCAGGAACAGAATTGCCCCGACCTGCTCGTCGATGCTGCCGTAGCGGTGCATCAGGCTGCTGTCGAGGGTCTGGTCGACAATTTGCTGGTACCAGCGCCTCTCCTGCTCGGTTTGCTCGGCGGTGTTGCGCGGTACCCGCCGCGGCGGCGCTTCGGTGCCACCGGGCGCGGTGGCGTTGACGCGGATGCCACGGCCAGCGGTTTCGAAGGCCAGGCAAGCAGTCAGCGCATTGACCCCACCCTTGGCCGCACCATACGGCACCCGGTTCACGCCCCGCGTGGCGACCGACGAGACATTGACAATGACCCCACTGCCGCATTCGAGCATGTACGGCAGTGCGGCGTGGCAGCACCACAGGGTGGGAAACAGCGAGCGGCGCACTTCGGCTTCTATCTCTTCGGCCGCGTAGTGCTCGAAAGGCTTGGCCCAAATGGTACCGCCCACATTGTTGACCAGTATGTCGAGGCGGCTGAACGTTGCTACTGCGCTGGCCATGACCCGGACGCAGTCGGCGTGCCGTTCAAGGTCGGCGGTCAGGGTCAGCACCCCCTCGCCGGCCAGTTCGTGGACCAGTTCGGAGCGGTCTACCGCCACCAATTGCGCACCCTCGGCCTTGAGCCGCCAACACACGCCACGACCGATGCCTTGGGCGGCGCCGGTGACCAGGGCGACCTTGCCTTGGAATCTGTTGTTCATGTTCAAATCTCCGCTTCCCCGCGGTCCCCGTAGGAGCGGGTATACCCGCGAATGCGTCCGACAAGGCAACGTTGCTGTACCTGCTGGCCTCTTCGCGGGTAAACCCGCTCCTACAGGCACTGCACAGTGTTCAGAACCTGTGGCGGACCTGTGGGAGCGGGCGAGCCCGCGAAAAAGCCAACGCTGATGGATCAGGTTACTGACCGGCCTGGGCCGCTGCATCACGCGAGGCTTGCAGCCACTGGTCAAACTGCTGACGGTGGGCGGCAACCCATTCACCTGCTGGTGCAACTGGCCCTTGGCAACCAGGGCGTGGCGCTGGGCTGGCACCACCTGGTGGCACAACTGGTGGCCCAGGGGCTGCTGGTGCGCCCGGTGCAAGAGGAGTTGGTGCTCAAGGACACCTTCCACTTCCTGGCCTTCAACGAAGATAAGGAAAATGAGCCCAGTTGCCTGCGCTTGCGCGACTGGTTGCTCGAAGAGTTCCAGCCGTTGCTGGATTCACTGGGCAGCAGCTGCCGCTGTTTCGCAGGCGCGCAACGGCCGGCACTGCCCACCCGCTCACTGCGGTAACAGCTTGCAACCAGTCCAGCCCACCATTGAGGCACTTTCCTCACACGCACGCCCCGGCATCTGTTAAAAAGCCCACATGCCCACCCTTTTCCTCTCCCACCTACGCCGCCGCTGGCTGACCTGGTTGTGTGCCACCTTGCTGGTGATCGGCCTGCCCAGCAGTTGCGCGGTGCTTCAGCACAAAGAGCGCGAACTGGTGTTCCGCATCGAACCTGGGCAGGCCAGCTGGTTCCGTGGCCTGCCCAGCGGTGTGCAGGAGCTTGACCTGCGGCCCCGCAGTTTCGCTGCCAATCAGAGCCTGCACGCCTGGTGGTGGCCGGCCAGGCGCGCCAATGCCCCGGCCATCCTCTACCTGCATGGGGTGCGCTGGAACCTGACCGGGCAGTTGTTCCGCATCGAGCAGTTGCATGCCATGGGCTACTCGGTGCTGGCCGTGGACTACCGCGGCTTTGGCCAGAGCCGCGGCGGGCTGCCCTCCGAGGCCACTGTCTATGAAGACGCGCGCATCGCCTGGGAGCGCTTCGCTCAGTTGCAACCCGACGCAGGCAAACGGCTGATCTTCGGCCATTCGCTGGGCGGTGCGGTGGCCGTGGAACTGGCCCGCGCGCTGGCAGCCGAAGCACGCCAGGGCGGTGCCGCGGCCCCGGCGCGTGGGTTGATACTGGAATCGACATTCACCTCGTTGGGCGATGTCGCCGCTGAGGTAGCCAATACGTCACTGCCGGTGCGTTGGTTGCTGTCGCAGAAGTTCGACTCGCTGGGCAAGATCCAGGATATCGGCTTGCCCGTGCTGCTGGTGCACGGGCTGGATGACCGCTTCGTGCCAGCGCGTTTCAGCCAGCAGCTGTACGAGGCGGCCCGGCAGCCCAAAACCCTGCTGCTGGTACCGGGTGCCAGCCACAACAACAGCATGAGCCTGGCCGGGCCGCGTTATCGGCAAGCGATCCAGGCGCTGCTCTGAAAGCGTTACTGGCCGCTCCTACCAGGGCCAATACAACAGCCAAAGTCACTGTACGGGCAGGAAGTTCATCAGCAGCAAGCTCTGTGCATAGTTCAATCCGATCCGCCGATACCGCTCGTCCAGCAACTCTGCCAGCAAATCCAGGCGCGCCACGATCTTCCCGAACTCCACGGCGAAACTCAGGTTGCTGCCCTCTTCGGAAATCTCGTTGGAAAACAGCAGCAACACGCCATTGGCATCTTGCCGCTGGCTCAACATCCAGGTGGCCTTTTCGATATTGCGCGCGGCGTTGTTGATGAACAGCGGGTCGATCGTGTCGGTCATGTAGAACTCGGTGCGCCCGCCGTGAGCGGTGATCAGCATGCTGCCGATGGCATAGATGAAGGCGCCGACGCGGTCACCGCGAAACTCCGGGCTCAACGCGTAACTCAAGGCTGCCAGGTCGCGACGGTTGCCCAGCTGCGCCAGCGGCTGGCGGTGTTCGATGGCCTTGCGGATCTGCCGCTCGGCAGTGGCGGCGTCGACGTACCCCGACAGCTTCAACTGGTTGGGGTTGCGCAGGTACAGCTTGTTCATCAGCAGGTAGAGGCTTTGCAGGTTGTCGCGCATCGACAACGTGGCCAGGCGGTCGACACTGGTCTGGAACAGTTCGCTGGGCTTGCCGTCGGCAAACTGGTCGAGCATGTCGCGGCCCTGTTCCTGGGTGCAGGCACACAGGCAGGTGAGCACGCCTGCCAGCAGCACGCGGGGAATCAGATGAGGGTAGCTTGCAACCATCGGCACCGGGTCGATATTCGGCGGCCGCATCGGGGATTGATGTGGCCTGGCCAAGCATAGAGCGCGGAAATGGCAAAAAGTGCAGTGTAAAGGCCGCCGCAGGCCCGGTGCCGTACCCTCACATGGCGTGGCGCAGCTTCTCCACCATCTGCGCGTGCAGCGCCGGGTCGCCACAGGCCACTACACAGCCGCCGTGCTGCGCCGAACTGCCATCCCAGGCGCTGATCACCCCACCCGCCCCTTCGATGATCGGCATCAGCGCCTGTACGTCATAGGGTTGCAAGCTGGCCTCCACGATCACATCGACGAACCCCGACGCCAGCATGCAGTAGGCATAGCAATCGCCGCCGTAGCGCATCAGCCGCGCCTGCCCGGCTACCGCCTCGAACGCGGCCTTGCGCTCGGCTGTGTCGAACATGTCGGGGGTGGTGCACATCAGCGTGGCCGTAGCCAGGTCGGCGCAGGCGCGGGTACGCAAGGGTGTAGCGTTGCGCCAGGCACCCTCGGGCGTGCCAATGAAACGCTCGCCGGTAAAGGGCTGGTTCATCACCCCCAGTACCGGGCGGGTACCGTCGTTCAGCGCAATCAACGTTCCCCACAATGGCAGGCCAGTGATGAAGGCACGGGTGCCGTCGATGGGGTCGAGCACCCAGGTCAGCGGGCTGCTGCCCACCGCCACCCCGGCCTCTTCGCCAAGAATGCCGTGGTCCGGGTAACGCGCCTGGATCAACGCGCGCATCGCATCCTCGGCCGCCTTGTCGGCCACCGTCACCGGGTCGTACAGGCGCCCCCCCTTGTCCTCGACGTCCAGGCTGGCACGAAAGTACGGCTTGATGGCCAGTGCAGCGGCGTCGGCCAGTTGCTCGGCGAATGTACGCAACTCACCAATCTGTGGGGCACTCAGGAACATTGGGAACAGGCCTCGTGACAGTTATGAAGATCGGCATGATACCTGACAACCTGTATTGCACCAGCCGCGTGCGCAACGAGCCTGGCCGATGCTGCTTCATCCATGAATGCCAGGGAGTTGCAGGGGCTTTAAAGTTAATGCATCTGGTAATGATTCGTAGTAGCCTTAATTCTTTTCGTCCCCCTTCTCTAGCGCCCTACTTCAGGATCGTCCAGTCGATGCGTCGCATGTTCGTTTCGCTTTGTGTACTTCATGCTGTCTCCCCAATGGCCCTCGCCGAGCCCGAACCGCTCAGCGACCCGGCCCAGATCGAACTTCAGGCCCTGAGCATCACTGGCACAGCCGACAGCGAACGGGCTGATGGCCCAGTGCTCGGCTACAAGGCCAACCGTTCCGCCAGTGCCACCCGCACCGACACCGCGCTGCACGAAACACCGCAGTCGGTCAGCGTGGTGCCCAAGGCGGTGCTGCAAGACACCGGTGCCACGCGCCTGCAAGACGGCCTGGACTATGCCGGTGGCGTCGGCCGGGCCAACAACTTCGGTGGCCAGGGCCTTACCACCTTCACCGTGCGCGGCTTTACCACCGGCGAGTTCTACCGTAACGGTTTCCCGATCAACCGTGGCTACCCCAACGCACCAGACGCCAATACCGTCGAGCGGCTGGAGGTGATCCGCGGCCCGGCCAGCAGCCTGTACGGCCGTGGCGACCCCGGCGGCACCTTCAACGTGGTCAGCAAGCAGCCGCTACCAGAACCCAAAGTCACCCTGGGCAGCCAGTTCGACGACCAGGGCATGCACCGCGCTACCCTCGACGCCGCCGGCCCGCTGAACCAGGACGGCTCGCTGGCCTACCGCCTGAACCTGCTTGGCGAGGGCGGCGACAGTTTCCGTGATGATGTGCAAAGCGAGCGTTATGACGTGGCGCCAGTGCTCAGCTGGCAGGTAAACGACACGACCAAGGTTGTGTTCGAAGGCGACTTCATGCGCAACAACCACCCGCTGGACCGCGGCCTGACCCGCTACGCCACCCAGCGTGGCAGCGCCTCGCGCGACACCTATATCTGGGAAAAAGGCAGCGATAACCTGCTGCACAACGACAACAACATGGCGCAGGTGCGTTTCGAGCACCTGCTCAATGACAACTGGACGCTGGCGGGCGGGTTCCAGTTCCTCGATGGCTCGCTCAAGGGCAATGCGGTCGAAGCCAACGGCGCGCCGCTGGATGGGCGAACGCTGGAGCGTAACTTCAACTACCGCAAGCTGGAGTGGACCGATCGCGACTGGCAGCTGAACCTGACCGGCTACTTCGACACCGGCGGCTTCAGCCACACCTTGCTGACAGGGGTGGAGTACGAGAACTATGACTACAACTCGATCATCCAGCGGTCCTCTGCGGTGGCGGGCACCTACCCCATCGACATCTACGACCCGGTGCTTGGCCAGCCACGGCCGGCGCTGACCCGGACCACGACCTGGGACAAGGAAAACCTGCAGACCTGGGCCTTCTTCATCCAGGACCAGGTGGCCCTGACCGAGCGATTGAAGGCTTTGGCAGGGGTACGCTTCGAGCGCTTCGAGCATGACTACGACAACAAGCTGGACAATGCCGGTGATTTCAGCAAAGGCGAAAACGGTGCTACGCCCCGGATTGGCCTGGTCTATGACCTCACCGACACGGTCGCCGTCTACGCCAACACCGCGCGCTCTTTCAAACCCAACACGGGAACCCCGGCCAGCGGCGGGGGCTTCGACCCGGAAAAGGGCAAGTCCTACGAACTGGGCGTGAAATGGGAAGCGCTCGACCGCCAGCTGAGTGTCGACGCAGCGGTCTACCACATCGTCAAGGAAAACGTGTTGACCCGCGACCCGGTGGACCCGAACTACAGCGTGGCGGCCGGCGAAGTGCGCAGCCGGGGCCTGGATATCAACGTTGCTGGCAATGTCACCCCCGAGTGGCGCGTCATTGGCGGCTACGCCTATGTGGATGCCGAAGTGACCAAGGACAACCGCCTGCCAACCGGCACGCGACTGGCCAATATCCCGCGCAACAGTTTCAGCCTGCTCAACACCTATGAGTTCCAGGACGGTGTCGCCAAGGGGCTTGGCTTGGGGCTTGGGGTGAAATACGTGGATGACCGCAACGGCCAGACCGAGGCGACCACCTACACCATGGAGCAATACACGGTGGTTGATCTGCTGACCTTCTACCAGGTCAACGACCATATACGCCTGAACCTGGATGTGAAGAACCTGTTCAACAAGGCGTATGACGAAGGCGCATTCAACCTGTATGCCTACCCGGGTGCGCCACGTACGGTACAGGCTGGCGTCGCGTACACCTTCTGAACGGCTGGGGCTGCATAAGCAGCCCTACCTGTCAGAAACCTTTGCTGTAGAACAGCGAATACGACTCGATGCCGTCGTTGGGCTGCTTGATCCCGGCGTTGGAATAATGGATCGCACGCAGCCCGACCTTCTGCTCCCCTGGCAGTTTCAGGCCTAGGCCGATACGGTCCTCGAAGTTGAACGAAGAACCCAGGCGCTGGTCGCCTACATCGGTCTTGGAGAACGCAGCCAGGCCGATGCCCGCTTCGATGTACGGGGTGTAGGTGAAACCGCTGAATTCATAGGTGAACACCGGGCTGAACGACAGCGAATGGGCGCCACTGGCGTCGCCGCCCTCCCAGTAGGTGTAGCCGGCGTCCCAGTAACCGCTGACATAGCCGATGTCGCTTTGCAGCCACTTCTTGTCCCAGTCGAACGACATACCAATGCGGTAGGTCATGTCGCCCTGGCTGGTAACGCCCACGGCGCCGGACACCTGCGCGGCCTGGGCCGTGCCAGCGCCGGCAAGTGCCAGCGCGGCAACGGCCAGCGATGCTGCGAGACGGGTTTTCATCTACGACTCTCCTGATGGTCTACACGGCAAGCGGGGGCTGTAGCCCCTCGATTGATTGGCGACCGGTTCATCCGGACCGGTCACACGAGGTAATACTTTTCTGATTATTGTCCGATAATCAGAAAGTTGGAAGTAAATTGCCATTATTGCTCATACACCGTTGCGGTGTGAGGCGCTACCACACCGCGAGCGCCGTACAGACGTGCGGGCTAGACGTAGATTAGTAGTTTTAAATCATTTGTTTACGTTCTTTTCTTCAAGCAGTTTCACGAACATGCTCAAGCTGCGTGATACCGTGCCACGGCGCCACACCAGCCAGGTTTTCAGGTAGCGGAAGTCTTCCGACATGGGCCAGGCACTGACCGTGCTGCAGCCCGGCATGTTGTCGAGCATGCTGCGCGGCAGCATGGCCAGGCCGGCCCCGGCACTGACGCAGGCGAGCATGCCGTGGTACGACTCCATTTCATGGATCTTGCCGGGAACCGCCTGGTCCTGGACGAACCAGTTTTCGAAGTGATGCCGGTACGAACAGTTGGCCCGGAACGCGTAGATGTTTTCGCCGTTGACGTCCTGGGCGCGGGTCACCGGGGCATGATTGAGCGGTGCGATGACCATCATCTCTTCCTCGAACACCGGTATGCCCTCCAGCGTGGGGTGCAACACCGGGCCATCGACGAACGCAGCCACCAGGCGGCCAGACAACACCCCCTCGAGCATGGTCCCTGAAGGGCCGGTGGACAGGTCCAGGTCCACCTTGGGGTAGCGCTGGTTGTAGGCCGCCAGCAAGGCCGGGATGCGCACGGCTGCGGTGCTTTCCAGCGAGCCCAGGGCGAAGGTGCCTTGCGGGTCTTCACCGGCCACGGTCAGGCGGGCCTCGTGCACCAGGTCGAGAATGCGCCGGGTGTATTCCAGGAAGTTCCAACCCGCGGGTGACAGGCGCAAGCGGCTTTTCTCGCGGATGAACAGTTCCACACCCAGGTCTTCTTCCAGCTGCTTGATGCGCGTGGTGAGGTTGGAAGGCACCCGATGGATATGCTGCGCGGCAGCGCTGATGCTGCCCTGCTCTGCCACGGCCTTGAAGATCTCCAGTTGCACCAGGTCCACAGCCTTTCTCCAAACGTGAATGTTTCGCTCATTATTATTCAGTTTTCATTAAAGCCATAGCCCACTAGTCTGGCTCCACTGTTCAATCACGACGAGAGTGCCCTGCCATGAGTGCGATCAGCAGCCTGACCCACGCCATCTCCCTCGACCCGTACACCGGCGAGCAGATCGGCGCCTACCCGTTCGACACCGACGCCGCACTGGAAGCGGCGCTGCAGCGTGCCAAGGCCGGCTACCGCCAGTGGCGCCAAGTGTCGCTGGGTCAGCGCAGCGAGTACCTGCTCGCCTTGGCCAGCACCCTTGAAGCCAAGGCCGAGGCCTTCGCGCAGATGATCAGCCGTGAAATCGGCAAGCCCATCGCCCAGGCCCGCGGCGAAGTCGCCAAGTGCGTTGGCCTGTGCCGCTGGTATGCCGAGCATGGCCCCGCGATGCTGGCCGCCGAGCCTACCCAGGTCGAAAAGGCCCGCATCGAATACCGCCCGCTGGGCCCGATCCTGGCGGTGATGCCTTGGAACTTCCCGGTCTGGCAGGTACTGCGCGGCGCCGTGCCGGCGATCCTGGCCGGCAATACCTACGTGCTCAAGCACGCGCCGAACGTAATGGGCAGCGCCTACCTGCTGGGCGAACTGTTCAAGGATGCCGGCCTGCCGCAAGGCATTTTCGAAGTGTTGAACGTGACCCCGGAGGGTGTCACCCGCGCCATCAACGACCCGCGCATTGCCGCGGTGACCCTGACCGGTAGCGTGCGTGCCGGCATGGCGATCGGTGCCCAGGCCGGTGCCGCACTGAAAAAATGCGTGCTCGAACTCGGCGGTTCCGACCCGTTCATCGTCCTGGCTGACGCCGACCTGGACGCCGCCGTCCAGGCTGCCGTCATCGGTCGCTACCAGAACACCGGCCAGGTCTGCGCAGCGGCCAAGCGCATGATCGTGGAAGCAAGCATTGCCGACGCGTTCACCCGCAAGTTCGTAGAGGCAACCCGGCAGCTGAACATGGGCAACCCGCTGCAGGACGACACCTACATCGGCCCCATGGCCCGCTACGACCTGCGCGACGAGCTGGATGGCCAGGTACAGGCGACGCTGGCCGAGGGTGCCACCCTGCTGCTGGGCGGCCACAAGGTCGAAGGCGTTGCCAACTTCTATGCCCCGACCGTGTTCGCCAATGTGACCCCGGACATGACAGCATTCAAGCAAGAGCTGTTCGGCCCGGTGGCGGCGATCATCACGGCCCGTGACGCCGAGCATGCCGTGGAGCTGGCCAACGACAGCGAGTTCGGCCTGGCGGCGACCATCTACACCGCCGATTATGCGCTGGCCGAGCGCATGACTGCCGCGTTGGATACCGGTGGCGTGTTCATCAATGGTTACTGCGCATCCGACCCCCGCGTGGCGTTCGGCGGCGTGAAGAAAAGCGGCTTCGGGCGCGAGCTGTCGCACTTTGGTGTGCGGGAGTTCACCAATGCCCAGACCGTGTGGCTGGACCGGAACTGAGCCCAGTCAGGCGGGGGCTGCGTTGCAGCCCCTGCCAACCTCAATCGCGCACCTGGTCCTTGACCCAGTCCAGCATCCCCCCCGGCACGATCAGCTCATGCCGCGCCCGTGAACAGGCGGTATACAAACCTGCCAGCAGGCGCGCCCGTTCATTGCGGTTACCGGCCACCTGCGGCGTGACCATCAGCTCGGGCGACACCATCACCCGGGCAAACTCCATGTTCTTCACATCCCTTACCCGCCCGAGGAACAGCTTTGGCGCCTTGGTCCAGCGGTAACGGCTCTTGGCCTGGGCAAAGTGCTGCGGGGTGTAGCCCTTGCGCAGCAGGTTGGCCACCGCGACGAATGCCTTGTCCTCACCCTTGTCCTGCTCCAGCGCCTGCCAGCTGGCATAGCGGAACAGCATCGGGTGACGAGGCCGGGTGCCATGGCGGTACAGCTCGATGCAATCCTCCACGAACAGTTCGAAGTCCTTGCGCGCGCTCTGCAGCAGCACGAACGGCACGCCCTGGTGCGTCAGGCGCTGGAACCAGCCGAACAGCCCCCACTCGTCATCGACGATCAACGCGGTGGGCTGTTCCGGCACCGTGACCGCATCGAAGAAGCTGACCCGGGTGTAGTGCTCGGCGCTCCCACTGAAGGCCGCCTGGATCGATGCCGGGTGCGCCTGTATCAGCGGGTTGAGCACGTTGTCCATCGCCGGCCCTGCGCGCAGCGAGTGGTCGATGCAGCGCTGGCGGATGAAGCTGCCATGGTGCGCACTGAGGCCGTTCAGGTTCTGCAGTTCGTCACCGAGGGCGATGACCGCTTGCGGGCTGCGGTCAAGTACGGCAAGCATCGGTGCCGACAACTCGTGCGCCTCGTCGACGATGACGTGGGTGTAGCCGCTGTCAATCACCAGGCCGGTCAGCGCCAGCAGCTTGACCCGATGGTAGTCGCGTACCGGCAACTGGATTTCCCGCGCTGACGGGCGAATCAGCTCCTGCCAGTACAGCCGTGCCTTTTCCAGCAACACTTCCTGGTCCAGTGGCGATGTGCCCGGCCCGGCCCAGGGCACATGGTGCAACTGCACCTGCGCGTCGGCACTGTGGCAAAACGCCCGCACCGCGCGGATGCACAAGGCGACCACATCGCGCGCGGCAAGCGGGCCAATGTCGGGTATGGCCAGCCAGCGCACCACCTGCGCCTCTTGCGGGCGCCACGAGCGCTTGGTGCGGTAAGGGTCGCGCAGGCGCCAGCCGTTGCTGGTGAGGTCGCGGTTCAACAGCTCGTCGGCCAACTGACCGAAGGTCAGCGCGGTGTAGGCAGCGGCATCCTTGACCCGCGCCCGCAGCGCACGCAACTGGCCCTCGGTCAAGGCCAGCAACAAGGTGCGCTGCGGCTCCAGCAACCGGGCGAACTGGTGGATCAGAAAGGTCTTGCCGGTACCGGCAAAGCCCTGCACGGCGACCGATTCGTCGATACCCCCCAGAAATTCACGCAACAGCCGGTTCTGCTGGTCGCTGAGCATCAGGTCGCTGGCCAGCGCCGGCAGGTGCACGGGGTGCAGCGGCGTGGCGCGCTGGCGATAGCGGTCGGCGAACTGGAAATTCCACTGCCCCTCGCCGTCCTGCAGTTCATCTGCGCTGTACGCCACTTCGCCACTGAGCAGCGCAATGCCGTTTTCGCCCAGCATGCCCAGGCCCATGGCGAAGGCTTCACGGTCGAAGTGCTGCGCCACCTGCCCCTGGAAGCGCCCAGGCGCGGCACGTTCAACGTCGTTGGCGATCCGCACGATCTCGGCAAAGCGGCGTTCCTGAGCATCGGCCGAGGCAGTCGCCGGTTGGCGAGGCAGGTTTTGCACGAACAACACCGCAGCGGCCTGGAGCAGGCTGGCGCTGCTGAAGAAGTCGGTGAGGGGAACACTGGCGAGGCTGTCAGCCTGGTCACTGGGCAAAGGCAGGTAGAACATCGGCACCTCGGGTCGAAACAGGCTGGCACGATAGCAATTTTCGGCGCCGGCTGCTGGACTTGCGGGCCGGCGGTTCAGCGCTTGACGCGCTTGAGTGTCTCGCTCGGAAATTCCTTGAACAATTGCCGGTAACTCTCTGAAAACCTTCCCAAATGCCAGAACGACCAACGCATCGCCACTTCTGCCACGGTCACGCCACCGCCCCGCAACAGATCGCGCCGCGCCCCGTTGAGCCGGCGCAACCGCAACCAGTGCGCGGGCGGCATGCCGGTGTAGGCCTTGAAGGCCTGCTGCAACTGGCGCAGCGACACGCCCGCCACCGCCGCCAGTTCCACCAGGTTCAAGGTTTCTTCCGGGCAGTCAGCCGCCCACTCGCTGACCCGGTGCATGATCGCCCGCTCCTCGTCCCGCCGGCCCATGGCCATGCCCTGCAAGCGCTGGCAGGCATTGTCGAGGATGAACAGGCAGTCCTCCAGCAACTGCTCCGCCAACGCCTGCCCCTGCAACGGGCACCCAGCCTCGCCCAGGCGGGTCAGGGTGGCACTGAGCCAACTGCCGAACAACGCATTCTGGCCACTGCCCAGCGGCACCATGAACAAACCGTCGAGCCTGCGAGGGTCCAGGCCGTGGCTGGCGAGAAACGCCTGGTCGAACACGACGGCCACTTCCTGGTAATTCTCTGGCGTGATCCAGATGTTGCGGCTCTGTTCATTGAGCAGGTAAAGGCTGTTCTCGCTCTGGTCGAAGCAGAACGCCAGTGACCCGCTCGGCGCCCGGAAGAACTGCTCTACCCGGGTGTTGAGGCGTTCTTCGTAGACCTGCACGCCGTCAAGCCCCAGGCAGCGCAACTGACCGCTGAAATGGCCCGGCGACATCTGCCGGTACTGCTGCTGCCAACCGGGGGTGATGCGAACCTGCTCGGACACATCCGAAGTGTGGAAAGCTTGGACCTGCAAGGCGTTGGGCGTTGTCACGCTTTGTCCTGGATGCACTCTTTTGGTGCATTGAATGCCGAAGAAAGTGGATAGATGGCGGTGTGGCGCCGAGCTCAAGATAGCCTCCAGCGTGTCACCTGGGAAGCGCGACGCCCTTGACGCTGTGCAACGGCTCTGGCGGGTGCAGCGGCTCCCACATAAAAAACCCAACCAAGAGGTCTGTATGAACGCCCCTTTCGATCAGCTCTCCACCTGGCTGAAAGAACACCGGATCACCGAAGTAGAATGCGTGATCAGCGACCTGACCGGCATCGCCCGCGGCAAGATCGCACCGACCGCCAAGTTTCTTCACGAACGTGGCATGCGCTTGCCCGAGAGCGTGCTGCTGCAAACGGTCACCGGCGACTACGTTGACGACGATATCTATTACAACCTGCTCGATGCGGCTGACATCGACATGGTCTGCCGCCCCGACCCGAGCGCTGTGTACCAGATCCCGTGGGCCATCGAACCTACCGCGATCGTGATCCACGATACCTTCGACAAGCAAGGCAACCCCATCGAGCTGTCGCCGCGCAACGTGTTGAAGAAAGTGCTGAAGCTTTACGCTGACAAGGGCTGGCAACCCATTGTCGCGCCAGAGATGGAGTTCTACCTGACCAAGCGCTGCGAAGACCCGGACCTGCCGCTGCAAGTGCCACTGGGGCGTTCCGGCCGGGCCGAAAGCGGCCGGCAGTCGTTCTCGATCGATGCCGCCAACGAATTCGACCCGCTGTTCGAGGACGTGTATGACTGGTGTGAAATTCAGGGCCTGGACCTGGACACGCTGATCCACGAAGACGGCCCGGCGCAGATGGAGATCAACTTCCGCCACGGCGACGCGCTGGACCTGGCCGACCAGATCACCGTGTTCAAGCGCACCATGCGTGAGGCTGCGCTCAAGCACAACGTGGCTGCGACGTTCATGGCCAAGCCGATCACCGACGAGCCGGGCAGTGCCATGCACCTGCACCAGAGCGTGGTCGACATCGCCACCGGCAAGCCGATCTTCGCCAACGACGACGGCAGCATGAGCCCGTTGTTCCTGCACCACATTGGTGGGTTGCAGAAGTACATCCCCAAGCTGCTGCCGATGTTCGCCCCCAACGTCAATTCGTTCCGCCGCTTCCTGCCGGACACCTCGGCACCGGTCAACGTCGAGTGGGGTGAAGAAAACCGCACCGCCGGTTTGCGCGTCCCCACCTCCAGCCCGGAAGCGATGCGCGTGGAAAACCGCCTGCCCGGCGCGGATGCCAACCCTTACCTGGCGATCGCTGCCAGCCTGCTCTGCGGCTACCTGGGCATGGTCGAGCAGATCGACCCGAGCGCCCCGGTGCAGGGCCGCGCCTACGAGCGGCGCAACCTGCGCCTGCCCATCACCATCGAAGATGCGCTGCAGCACATGGAAGACTGCGAGACCGTGCAGCAGTACCTGGGCAAGCAGTTCGTGCAGGGCTATGTGGCGGTCAAACGGGCCGAGCACGAGAACTACAAGCGCGTGATCAGCTCGTGGGAGCGCGAGTTCCTGATGCTGAGCGTCTGAGCCGCCCTGGGGGCTGTGCAGCCCCCACCACACCTGAACTCGTAGAACAAAACCAACGAGGTGTTCCCATGCGTCATCTGCAAGCCCTGATCCCCGCGGCATTCACCCTGCTGTTCGCCACCACCAGCCACGCCACACCCACTGTGAGCGTGTACAACTGGACCGACTACATCGGTGACACCACCCTGGCCGACTTCCAGGCCAGCAGCGGCATAAAGGTGGTTTATGACGTGTTCGACTCCAACGAAACCCTCGAAGGCAAGCTGCTGGCGGGGCGCACCGGCTACGACGTGGTAGTGCCCTCCAACCATTTTCTGGCCCGCCAGGCCCAGGCCGGTGCATTCTTGCCGCTGGACCGCAGCAAACTGCCGAACTGGAAGCACCTGGACCCCAAGCTGCTCAAGCAGCTTGAGCAGAACGACCCCGGCAACCAGTATGCGGTGCCCTACCTGTGGGGCACCAATGGCATCGGCTATAACGTGGAAAAGGTCAAGGCTGCATTGGGCGTAGACCGCATCGATTCCTGGGCGGTGCTGTTCGAGCCCGAGAACCTGAAAAAGCTCAAGCAGTGCGGCGTGGCCTTCATGGACTCGCCCGATGAACTGTTCCCCGCCGTGCTCAACTACCTGGGCATGGACCCGCGTAGCGAAAAGCCGGCCGACTACGCCAAGGCCGAGGCGCGCTTGCTCGAGCTGCGCCCGTACATCACCTATTTCCACTCATCCAAGTATGTTTCCGACCTTGCCAACGGGAATATCTGCGTGGCGTTCGGTTATTCCGGTGACGTGTTCCAGGCGGCCAACCGCGCCGTGGAAGCGAAGAACGGCGTGAAGGTCGCCTACAGCATTCCCAAGGAAGGCAGCAACCTGTGGTTCGACCTGTTGGCCATTCCGAAGGATGCGAACAACCCGGAGCAGGCGCTGGCCTTCATCAACTACCTGCTCGACCCCAAGGTGATCGCCAAGGTCAGCGCCACGGTCGGCTATGCCAACGCCAACCCGGACGCCAAGGCCTACATGGATGCCGCGCTGGTGGACAACCCCGAGATCTACCCCCCGCAGGAGGTACTGGACAAGCTGTACATTTCCAGTACCCCCAGCCCGAAGATCATGCGCGTCATGACCCGCTCCTGGAGCAAGATCAAGTCCAACCGCTGAGCCGAGACCCTCTATGTCATTCAATACCCAACACACCGCTTCGTACTATGCAGCCACTGCGCGCGATGCGGCCCCCTACCCCAGCCTCGACGCTGACCTGAGCGCTGATGTGTGTGTGGTCGGGGGTGGGCTGACCGGGGTCAATACGGCGCTGGAGCTGGCCGAGCGTGGTCTGTCGGTGGTGCTGCTGGAGGGGCGGCGCATCGGCTGGGGTGCCAGTGGCCGCAACGGCGGCCAGCTGATTCGCGGCATCGGCCATGATGTCAGCGGTTTTGCTCGGCATGTCGGCCAGGATGGCGTGCGCTACCTCAAGCAGGCCGGCATCGACTCGGTGGCGCTGGTCGCCGCGCGCATCGCCCGCTACAACATTGCCTGTGACCTGCGCTGGGGCTTTTGCGAACTGGCCAACACGCCCGCGCAGTTCGACGCCTTCAAGGATGAACTGCAAGACCTGGCAGCGCTAGGTTACCGCCACGAAACACGGCTGGTCGCAAGCGGGCAGTTGCATGAGATCGTCGCCAGCGACCGGTACGCCGGCGGCCTGGTGGACATGGGTTCAGGGCACCTGCACCCGCTCGACCTGGTTCAGGGCGAGGCCCGCGCCGCCCATGCCCTGGGCGTGCGCATTTTCGAGCAAAGCCCGGTGCTGCGTATCGAGCATGGGCCCAGCGTTACCGTGCATACGGCCCACGGCAGCGTGCGCGCGGGCCGCCTGGTGCTGGGCTGCAACGCCCACCTGGACGACCTGGAACCGCGGCTGAGTGGCAAGGTGCTGCCGGCCGGCAGTTACGTGGTGGCCACCGAACCGCTGCCCGAAACACTGGCGAGCCGCTTGATCCCGCAGAACATGGCACTGTGCGACCAGAAAGTCGGCCTGGACTACTACCGCCTCACCGCGGATCGCCGCCTGTTGTTCGGCGGCGCCTGCCACTATTCCGGCCGCGATCCCAAGGACATCGCCGGCTACATGCGGCCGAAGGTGCTGAAGGTATTCCCGCAACTGGCCGATGTGCGCATCGACTACCAGTGGGGTGGCATGATCGGCATCACCGCCAACCGCTTTCCCCAGGTCGGGCGCTTGAGCCAACACCCCAACGTGTATTACGCCCAGGGCTATTCCGGGCACGGGCTGAACGTGACTCACTGGACAGCCAAGCTGCTGGCGGAAAGCATCGCCCTGGGCCACAGCCACGGCCTGGATGTGTTCAGTGCAGTGCCGCATCTGACGTTCCCCGGTGGCAAGGCACTGCGCTCGCCCCTGCTGGCGCTGGGGATGTTGTGGTACCGGTTACGTGAGTTGTTGGGCTAGCAATGTGTGGGTGTTATTTGGCAAAAGATATGCATCGCCTGGGAGATCGAGCGCCGCCCGCGCGGCGCATCGCGAGCTGCGCTCGCTCCTACGCTTGTTTCGGGCCAGTAACCCCTGTGCCAGGTGCGCGCGACCGCCTTGTTTGTACGGCGCGACATTGAGGCATGCGCCAAGGCGTTCGCGCGCAAATCCCACAGGCATGATTGGCCCGAAACAAACGTAGGAGCGAGCGCAGCTCGCGATGCGCCGCGCGGGCGGCGCTCGATCTCCCAGGCGCTGCACATCTTGTGTCAAACACGCGTCAGCCCTCATACGATCCCTACGGGAGCTGGGCTTGAACGGCGATGAACTGCAAAGCAGCCCCCTACCCCCCGCATTAGCTCAACATTCGACGAATGCAACCGCCAGGCCGCCGCGCGAAGTTTCCTTGTAGTTGGCATGCATGTCCGCCCCGGTATCACGCAAGGTGCGGATTACCCGGTCGAGCGAAATGAAATGCTCGCCATCGCCCCGCAGTGCCATTTGCACCGCATTGATCGCTTTCACGGCAGCGATGGCATTGCGTTCGATGCACGGCACTTGCACCAGGCCACCGACCGGGTCGCAGGTCAGCCCAAGGTTGTGTTCCAGGGCAATTTCGGCAGCGTTTTCCAATTGCGCCGGTGTCGCGCCCAGCACCTGGGCCAGGCCGGCGGCCGCCATCGAGCAGGCAGACCCGACCTCCCCCTGGCAGCCGACCTCGGCGCCGGAAATGGAGGCGTTCTTTTTGCACAGGATGCCAACCGCAGCCGCGGCAAGCAGGAAGTCCACGACATCCGCGTCGCAGGCACCAGGGTTGAACTTCATGTAGTAGTGCAGTACCGCCGGGATGATACCGGCTGCACCGTTGGTAGGTGCAGTGACCATGCGCCCGCCAGCGGCGTTCTCTTCGTTGACCGCCAGGGCGTACAGGTTGACCCACTCCATGGCGCCGAGCGTCGACCCGATCACATTAGGCTTGCCCAGTTCCTGCAAGCTACGGTGCAGCCGCGCCGCACGGCGTTTGACGTGCAAACCGCCGGGCAGAATGCCCTCGTTGCGCAGGCCGTTGTCCACGCACTCGCGCATCGCGGCCCAAATGCGCAGCAGGCCGTCGCGCACCTCGGCTTCCGGGCGCCAGGCGCACTCGTTGGCCATCATCAGTTGCGCCACACTCAAGCCGTGGGCCTGGCACAGCTTCAGCAACTGGGCACCACTGCCGAACTCGTAGGGCAGCACGGCGGCGTTCTCTGCAGTTTTCGGCGCATCGACTTCGGCCTGTTCGACGATGAACCCACCGCCTACCGAATAATAGGTCTGGCACAACAGGCTATCCTGCCCGTGCATGGCTTCTACGCGCATGGCGTTGGGGTGGTACGGCAAATTTTCGTCGAGCAGCAGCATGTCTTGCCCATACTCGAACGCCACGGGGTGGCTGCCGTCCAGCATCAGGCAGTGTTCCTGCAGCACCTGACCGATGCGCGATTCGATGGTGGCCGGGTCGATACGGTCTGGCCATTGCCCCATCAAGCCCAACAGGCAGGCACGGTCGGTGGCATGACCAACGCCGGTCGCCGACAGCGAGCCATATAGGCGCACTTCAACGCGCGTCACCCGCCCCAGCAAGCCCTGCTCGCGCAGGGCCTGGGCAAAGGTCGCAGCCGCGCGCATCGGGCCGACGGTGTGGGAGCTGGACGGGCCGATGCCGATTTTGAAAAGGTCGAAAACACTGATAGCCATACTAATGCCTGACCATGCGCTGATAGGTAGCCAGTGCACGGGTAACTGGAGAAAATGGGCGCTGCTGCGATTTTGCGCGATACTGACGCTGCGCGATTGAAATGACCAACGAAACTTCCTAAGCAAGGCTTTAGCAGGACTAAACGATGCGACGCCAACTCAACGGCCAGATGTTTGTTTGGCTGCACGTTTTTGCCTGCGCCGCCAGGCACCTGTCCTTTACCCGCTGTGCAGAGGAACTGCACATCACCCCCGGGGCGGTCAGCCAACAGATGCGCCAGCTGGAAGAGCGCCTGGGTTACCGGCTGTTTCTGCGCCGGGCAAGGGGCGTGGAACTGAGCGCCGAAGGCCAACGCCTGGCGCAGACCGTGACCGACGCCTACGGCAGCATCGAGGCAGAGCTGCTACGCCTGGATGCCGGCGAGATCCGTGGCACGTTGCGGGTGCGCTCCATCCCCTCGTTCCTGGCCAAGTGGCTGACGCCGCGCTTGCCACGTTTCCAGCAGCGCTACCCGGACATCGAACTGCGCCTGGTGGCCGAAGACAGTGCCCAGGCCTTGACCCCGGGCGACTTCGACCTGGCCATCGACCTCAACGATGGCAGCTACCCGGGCATGCTCTCCACGCCGCTGCTGGACGAGCAGATCTTTCCCGTATGCGCGCCCTCACTGCTGCGTGGGCGCCCCCCGCTGCACGGGCCGGCCGACCTGGTGCACTACCCGCTGCTGCACGACATCACCGCCTGGCGTGGCAGTTCGGAATATGCCGAATGGGAGTTCTACCTGGACGGGATCGGCGCCACTGGGTTGGACGTACGCCGCGGGCACACCTTCAACCGCAACCACCTGACCATCGAAGCAGCGATTGCCGGTATCGGTGTGGCCATTGCCCGGCGCACGCTACTCAACGATGAACTGGAGCGCGGCGCGCTGATCGTGCCGTTTGGCGTACCGATCGCCAACCACAAACGCTACGTGGTGCATTACCCGCCCGGCGGGTTGACCCAGCCGGGCGCGCGGGCGGTACATGACTGGCTGGTGGAAGAAGCACGAGGGTTCCGCGAACTGCACCCGTTGAACACAGCATGAGGCCTGTTCTGCACCTCTGGCATGACAATCAATAGGCCTGTTTACCGGTGAACGCATTCAACGTGCGTACCAGAATCACGAAATCCAGCCACAACGACCAGTTGTTGATGTACTCGATGTCGGAGTCCACCCGCTGGATCATCTGTTCGATGTCCTTGGTCTCGCCACGGAACCCGCGCACCTGGGCCAGGCCGGTCATGCCCGGCTTGATGTTGTGGCGAGCGAAGTAATCCACGATGTCCTGGGAATACAAGGTGTCGTGCTGCAAGGCATGCGGCCGTGGCCCGACCAGCGACATTTCGCCGGTCAGCACATTGAACAGCTGCGGCAGTTCATCGAGGCTGGTACGGCGGATGAA
Organism: Pseudomonas sp. PARCl1; assembly: GCF_947311875.1. Lineage (NCBI taxonomy): Bacteria > Pseudomonadati > Pseudomonadota > Gammaproteobacteria > Pseudomonadales > Pseudomonadaceae > Pseudomonas > Pseudomonas sp. PARCl1. The sequence continues at coordinate 35,475 of NZ_CAMZMX010000006.1, read as the reverse complement.
GGCCCCAACCCGGGTCAACCGCGGGTCGTTCTTCTGGGCTTGCTGCACCACACCGCCTTCGGGCTGGTGCACATGCATGCTTCTGAATTTCCAGATACGAAATGCCTCACCCGTCCAGCCGGTACGCTCCTGGCGGAAAAACACCGGGCCGCGGCTGTCGAGCTTGATGGCCAGGGCAACGGCCAGCAATACCGGCGACGCACACAGCAGGATCAGCGCGGCCAGCACCCGGTCCTCGAGGTTTTTCAGGAACAGGCTCATGCCTGTGAGCGGGGTTTCCGACAAGGTCAGCACCGGAATGCCGGCAATTTCCCGCACACTGTGGTTGATCAGGCGCAACGAGAAGATATCCGGTACCCAGTTCACCGCGATGCACTTGTCGAGCAGCTTGAAGTACACGTCGTTGATCACTTCCGAGCCGCCCAGCGGGGTCACCAGGTAGACCGTGCGGATGCCGTGGCGGGCGACCAGTTCGTCAAGCTCGGCAATATGCCCGAGCACCGGCAGGCGCTGTTTGCCCTCGGCGCCCTCGCCTGCTTGCGGTTCAACCTTGTCGACCAGTACACACCCCAGCACCCGCTCGCCAAACCACGGGTTGCTGCTGATTTTCTGGTAAAGGAAGTTGGCCAGGTCACCATTGCCAATGATCAGGGCATTGTCCAGGCGTGCATGTGCGGTGAAACGCTTCTGCAGCTCACGCACGGCGAAGTGCAGGAACAGCTGGGCGAAGTAACCGATGACGAACAGCTGGCCAACCAGCAGCCGGGAGTAGGTTTCGCTCTGCTTGGTCAGGAATGCCATGATCACCAGAAAGCAGAACGTGGCCGACCAGGCCTTGAACAGGCGAAAGGCCTTGATCGAAAGCCCGACGTTGGTCCGGTAGATTGCGTAATGATCATAAATGACCGCCAGTGCGCCGATCAGCAACAGCAGCATGATCACGTAATCGGAGGTGATGTAGCCGAACTGGTCATAGATCAGGTACCAGGCGATACCCGTCACGGCAATGCCGTCAAGGCCGGCCTGGATGGCGTTGCTGACACTGCTTCGGCGCTGGAGTAAGGAACGACTGCTTCTGGGTTCGAAAACCATTTCAGACCTCATCAATTGGAGCGTGGCAAGTGCCTTACAGCCAACAACCAGTCTTGAATCACAGCCATGCAGCGCCGCACGCGGCGAAGCGCGCAGCGTCCAAACCATTGATATCACTGTAGCAGCCAGCTGCCGCAGGCGGGCCCGGAATACGTGCTGCCACAGCTTTTGGCCGATTCACAGCGTGCGCCTGGCCGCAGCGCTCGCCCGCCGATACAGCAAGGTGCGCAGCAGAAACAGCGGGTTGCCCACCACGTAGCGCATGAACAGGCGCCTGGGCTCACGGCACAGCCGATACAACCACTCGCCGCCAACCGCCCGCAGCCAGCCGGGGGCGCGGCTGACCTTGCCGCCGAGAAAGTCCAGGATCGCCCCACCACACACGATCAGGCAGGGGCCGCTGATGCCGGCCAACTGTGCGGCGACCGCTTCCTGCTTGGGCATGCCCATGCCCAGCACGATCAGTTCGGGTTGATGCTCGCGCGCCAGTTGCAAGTAGGTATCGACAGTGGCAAAGCCATCGTGAACCGACACCGGCGCCACGCCGAAGGTGTCGGCGCAGTGCTGCACCGCCTGGCGCAGGTAGGGTTGCCGCGTGCCCCAGAAGGCCACCTTGCGCCCCCGGTAGGCCGCCAGCAGCCTGGGAATGAAATCGGTACCGTTCATGTTCAGGCCAGGCTCCAGGCCCAGGCCGCGGTAAAGGATCGCCATGCCGGAGCCATCGCGCAGCAACACATCGGCTGCCGACAGTGCCTGGCAATAAGCCCCGTCGCGCACCACCAGGTTCATTGCGTGGGCATTGACGAACCCCAGCACCGTCGCTTTGCTCGGGGTTGCCAGGTGCTCGAGCAGGCGCTGCACGGCGTTTTCGTCGGCGACCACATGCAGCTGCCCGACCAGGCGCGCCCAGCGTTGCTGCCATTGCCGCTGGCTCATCAGTCGCCATCCCGTTTCGAGCGCACCCATTCGACCTGGCGCTTGATCAGAAAGCCCAGGTAGAGGGGGATTTTCCTGGCTGCGTAGAACGGTGCGTACAGCAACACCGAGAACGGGATCAGCTCCCGACAGAAGCGCGCCCAGGCCACCACCACTGCCACGCCGAGCAACCCCAGCCCCAGCAGGGCGAACCCTGCAGGTGCCGCCAGCCCGGTTACCAGGTAAACCAGCCAGGTCAGCAGGTTGAACCCCAGCAGCGCCAACACCAGCAAGGCCAAGGGTGATACCACCAGGTCCAGGGTCATCGCCGCGAGGGCACCATTGCGCTGGGTGATGGCAGCCAGCGCCCGCTTCGGCCCATCGGTCAGCATCAACCCCAGGTGGCCGTGCTCCCAGCGCGTACGCTGGCTGTTGAGGCCTTGCGGGCTGAGCGGGAACTGGCTGGTCACCAAGGCTTCGGGGCAGAACAGCGGTGGCTTGCCTTGTTGGCAAAGATCCAGCCCGAGTTTCACATCCTCGACCAGATGGCCATTGGCGAGGTTGACCTGGCGCAGGTCGTGCCAGCCGAAGGCCATGCCGGCGCCCATCAACTGGCAAGGCAAGCCCAACCGCGCCCAGCCACGCGGACGAACCAGGTTCTTCACGCGCCAGGCAAATTCGGCGACCTGCACTTTCAGCCCGGCACCTGCGGGTGCCCGCATCAGGTACAGCGCCTGCACCGGGCGCGCCGTTTCACGGCAACGCCGAGCCAGGATATCGATGGCGCCCTCGCCGACCTGGCAATCGGCATCCACCACGATCACCACCTCAGGGGGCAGGCGCGCCAGATGGCGCACGCCGAAGTCCAGGGCATAGCCTTTGCCGCGCAACTGGGCGTCATACCGCTCCACCACTTCGGCCCCCGCTTCGCGGGCCAGCTGCGCCGTGGTGTCGGAACAGTTGTCGGCCACTACCAGCAAGCGGTCACCCTCGAGCAGTTGCGGCACGATGCTCGCCAGGCTGGCCTGGATGATCGAGGCCTCGTTGTGCGCCGGCACCAGCACCGCAAGCGTTGGCCGCGCCGTGGTGCAGGGTGGCGGCCTGCGTGCGGGCAGGCAAGCCAGCAATACCTGCAGCGAAAACACCAACACCGGCACCAGGACGATGACCGTCAGCAGGCCCAGCAACCACGCTAATACACTTATCATGCGAATGCCTTGAAGTAGCCGGCCAGCCTGGCCGCCTCGGTGTCGATGTCGTGCCGTTGCAGTACCCGTTCGTAGGCCGCCTGGCCCATGCGCTGCAACACCTCGGCAGGTTGCGCCAGGCACTCGGCCATGGCCGCTGCCAGCTCGTCCACCGCGCCTGCGGGGAACAGCCAGCCATTCTCGCCGGGCCTGACCAGTTCCGGGATCCCGGCAACAAAAGTGGTCAGCACCGGGCGGCGCAAGGCCATGGCCTCCATGATCACCACCGGCAGGCCCTCGGCAAAGCTGGGCAATACCAGAGCGCGGGCAGCGAGGATCTCGTCGCGCACCTGTGCACTGCTGATCCAGCCAGTAATGCGTACGTGCTGCTGCAGGCCGTGGCGGGCAATCAAGGCCTCGATCTGCTCGCGCATTTCACCGTCACCGGCCAGCACCAGCTCAAAAGCCTGCGACTGGGCCGCCAGCCGGCGCGCGGCCTCCAGCAGCAACAACTGGCCTTTCTGCTCACACAGGCGCCCAACGCACACCAGGCGTGGCGCCGCGGGCACCTCTACCGCAGGCACCGCATGGAACGCGCGCTCCAGCCCACAATGCACCACCTTGACCTTGGCCCAGTGCTCGTGGGCCACCCAGCGCAGCAGCTGGCTGCGCCCATACGAGCTGACCGCCGCGACAAAAGCAGCGCGCCGGACCTTTTCCCCCAGGTGCAGGAACTGTGGCTTGTCGAACTCTTCGGGGCCGTGCACGGTGAAACTGTAGGCCGGCCCGCCCAGCATGTTGGCCAGCATGACCACTTCGGTAGAGTTGGTGCCAAAGTGCGCGTGCACGTGCTGCGCCTGCCCTGCCTGCAGCCACTGCAGCACCTGGCAGGCTTCGGCCAGATACACCAGGTGATAGGGCCAGGCGCGGTCCGCCCGGCGGCCAAGCCGCAGTGCCAGCCACAGCGCCCGGCCAAAGCGCCGCGGCTGCGCGCGCAATACCTGCCACATGGGCCGCAACAGCTGTTTCAGCCCGCCTTGCAGCACGTAGCGGGTCTTGCCCCGCTCGACCACGTCCTCGGCATCCTGCACCTCGGCGTCCCAACCACGCAGTGCCAGGCGCTGCACCTCTACCCCTTGGCGCTCCAGCGCCAGGATCTCGCGGCGGATAAAACTGTGGCTGACCTTCGGGTACTGATTGATGAAATAAGCAATGCGCATATGAACCCAGATCCAAACCCGCTTGATGACCAACCGCCCCAGGCAACCTTTACTTCAGGCTGTCGACTACCGGCGGCCTGCCTACTGCCGATGCACTCACAGCAAATGCATCCCCCTGTGTTCCTTGTAGTCCAAGGTTGGCACCATTGCTTGGCAAAGCTGCTTGCAAGCGGGTGAATACATCGTCGAGCAATGCCTGGCGACGGCGATACATCGCCCGTTTCTTTGCCGGAATGTCGGCCTCGGCACGCTGCGCCGGCGCCAGTGGCAGGCTGTAGAAATCGGCATGCTCCGAAGCGCTGGCACCATGCTCCTGCCAGATAGCGTCGTAGTTGGCCGCCAGCTCCTGGCCCTTGTCACGGCCAAAATAAGCGTGGCGGTGATGCCGGCTGGCATCGTTCACGGCATACAACCGGGCAACCCCCAACGTTCTGGCCAGGCACTTCAACGCCTCCAGCAGCAAGCTGCGCGGGCGCAACCCCTCGAAGTCTTTGGTCAGGTCGCGGTAGATGGCCAGCGAGGTGTCGCTGTCGATGCCTTTATGGATACCCTGCACTGCGCCGATGTACAAACCGATGCCGGCCGGCCCCTGGCACAGGGTGAACGCCAGGGATGCCACACGCAGGTCACCCTGGAACAGGTTGAGCACCAGCTCGCCTTCGCGCTTGAACCAGATCGGCCGGTCGAGCACCAGGCAGCAGCCCGGCGAGTAGCTACCCAGGTCACACAGGGCAAGGCTGTCGTCCCGGCCCAACAGCAACAGCCCAGGAAAATGCCGGGCCACCAGCTCGAAGTGCGAGGCCACTGCATCGAGGCGCTGCGGCGCCTGCCAGTGCTGGCTGATATAGGGCCATTGCACGACACCGATGCAGTCAACGCCCAACTGCTGCACCCCCGGCTGGCCCAGTGCCGCGGTCAGGCGCTGCATGAAGGTGTCCAGCTGAGGCCAATGCCTGGCCATCTGCAGGCTCAGCTTGTACTTGTTGTGCAATGCCCGCAACGAGTAACCGGGTTGCAGGGTAAACACGCTTTTCACGAGGGTGCCGAGCATCATGGGCCTCTCTCACTTGTACTCGATCAAAGCCGCTTTGCCAGCCGCCAGGCGGTGGCGCAGAAACTTCAGCTGGCCGAGCATTTCGGGGAACTTGCCCAGTACCAGAAACACGGCCTGCAGCCAGTTTTCGCGCGGCGACCTGTTGCCCCGCTGCGCCAGGCGCATGGCCTGCAACGGGTAGATCAACAACAACCCCAAGCCCCAGCCGCCCACCAGCAGGCAGGCCAGCACGATCGACACGGGAATGCCCAGGCCCCACACCCAGGCCCGGCGCGACTCGCGCAACCAGTGCCGCTCGGGAGGCTGCCCGTGCAGATAGGCGCCCTCGGCGTAGGCATGCCCGGCACGCAGGCTGCGCCGCCACCATTGGCTGAACCGGGTCATGTCGGCGTCGTGCAAGGTCATCTCGGCATCCAGGCGCCAGATTTTCCAGCCCTTGGCGCGCAAGCGCACGCACAGCTCCGGCTCTTCCCCGGCGATCAGGTCAGGCCGAAAACCGCCCACGGCGGTGAAAGCGTCTACCCGCATCAACGCGTCACCGCCGCAGGCCTTGGCCTCGCCGATCGGGGTATCCCATTCCAGGTCGCACAACAGGTTGTACACCGAGCGCTGCGCGAAGCGTTCGCGGCGCCGGCCACACACCACCGCCACCGCGGGGTGTGCGGCCAGAAACGCCTGGGCGGTGGCCAGCCAGCGGGCATCCACTTCGCAGTCGCCATCGACGAACTGCACCCAGTGCATGGCGGGCAGCAACCGCTGCAACACGGCAAAACCTTCGTTACGCGCCCTTGCCGCGGTGAACGGGGTGCCCATGTCCAGCGCCAGCACCTCGACGCCCAAGGCAGCGGCCAGTTGTTGCGAACCGTCGCTGGAGCCCGAGTCGACATACACGACCTTGTCAGCCCCATGGGCCAACGAGCGCAGGCAGCGCTCCAAACGCTGGCCCTCGTTGCGGCCAATGACCACCACGCCGGTCTGCATCGCCAAGGGCCTCACTCGACCGCCGCCGGGGCGACCAGGTGCCGGGCCTTGATGACTGCCGGTACGCCGACAGCCAGGGAGTTATCTGGCACATCCACCAGCACCACGGCATTGGCACCAATGATCACGTTGTTGCCGATGCGAATGCTGCCCAGTATCTTGGCGCCCGTACCTATATCGACGTTGTTGCCGAACACCGGGGCGATGGGCTCGTCGACATTTTTCAGGCCCACTACCACGCCATTGCGGATGCGACAGTCGTCGCCGAACCGGGCGTAGCCGCTGACCACGATGCCACCGAAATGGTCGATGACGAAATTGCGGCCGATCACCGCCTCGCAGGGCAGTTCCACCCCGGTGATGATCTGCACGAACTTGAACAACACCTTGTACACCAGTGAGCACAGCTTGCGCAGCAGCGCCGGGCGCACGCCGTAGCGCCAGCGGCCGAAGCGGTACACCAGCAATACCCAGAAGCCCTGGGCCCCCCAGTCGCCACCATGGGCCCGCAGGTCGGCGCGAATATTCTCGAACATGACGGTAGCTACCTTGTCGGTTGGCTGGCGTAACGGGTCTGCAACAGCAGTGACCAGGTCGCCCGGCAATGACGCCAGCAGGCCTGTATCGCGCCCCGGCCGCGTCGTTTCAACAGCGCTTTGAGTGCCAGCACCAGGTCGCCCACGGTCACCAGCAGCATATGCAACGCCAGCCCGGCCAAGCCATGGTGCTTGCGGAAATACAGCAGCTCGCTCTCGATCTGGTAGGCGGAAATCTGCCGGCTGGCAGCTTCAAGCTCGGTGACTGACTTGGAGCTTTCACCCCCTATGTGGACCACCGTGGTATGTGGGTAGAACACCACTTTCCAGCCGGCCTGCTTGACCCGCTTGCAGTGGTCGACTTCCTCGTAATAAAGAAAGTAGCGCGGATCGAACAGGCCTACCTGGTCCAGCACTTCGCGGCGTACCAGGTAGAAGCACCCGGGCAACCAGTCGCATTCGCGGACCGAAGCGTGGTCCCAGTCCATGTCGTCGACCATTTTCAGCCCAGGGAACAGGCGCCCCAGGCCGGTACGCCCGACGAAGACGTTCAGCGGCGTGGGAAAATAGCGGCAGCTGGGTTGCAGGTCACCCTCACGGCCTTCGAGGCGTACCCCCAGCACACCGCAGTCCGGGTGGGCATCCATGTAGTCGAGGGTTTTTTGCAGGGAATCGGCAGCCACGAACGCATCGGTGTTCAGCAACAATGCATACTTGCCTTGCAGGTGGGCCAGCAACTGGTTGTTGGCACGGCCAAAACCTACGTTGTGCTTGTTGCTGAGCAACACTGCCTCTGGGCATACCTCGGCCATACGCTGCAGCGAGTCGTCGACGGAGGCATTGTCCACCACCAGGTAACTGGCCAGGTGTTCGCTGCCTGCGCGGCGCAAGGCATCGAACATTGGCTGCAGCAACCCGGCGGTGTTGAAATTGACCACCATCACGTCGACCGGTTTGCTAGCCATTATTGCCATCCCCGAAGAAGTACTGGCGCCTCTGCGCCATCAGTTGCGGCTCAACCGTGGGGTCGTAGGCGCCGTCGCGCTGTTTGATCAGGTCGATCCACGGGTAGGCTTCGCAGCGTGCCTCGACCCGTTTGACCAGCGCCTCGGTGGTGCAGATGAACACGGCCGGGTTGCCGCCGTAGACGGTGCCCGGTGGCACGTCCTTGGTGACCACCGCCCCTGCCGCGACGATGGACTCGGGGCCGATGGTCACCCGCGGCATGATGATCGCACCGTGGCCGATGAAGCAGTTGTCCTTGATGTCGATGAAACCGACCGAATCAAGGTGTTTGCCAAACCGGTGTTCGATCAGCAAGACCACCCCGTCGTGGCCGATCAACGTGCAGTCGGACAACCCCACGCTGTTGCCGATACGCACCAGTGACGGGTCGAGGAACTTGCAGCCGGCATTGACGAAGAAATTGTCGCCTACCGAGTGAAAGTTGCCCCAGCGTTTGAGGTAGGCGCCCCACTCCAGCCCCGACGGCCTGCAGAACCGGCGGTAGAACGTGCCTCCGCGCCCGGTTGCATGTGCGTAATGTGCCACTGCCTTGCGTATCCATCCCATCATCCTTCCTGGCCTCGCGATCAATACGGCTCGAATGCCCTGAGGCGATGCGGTCTCGTTCTTCTAGATGCTGACCACTACGCACTCAACCTGTGTACAACATTGTTCACGCGGCGGCGCCGCTTTCCGTCCTCATCTTCGCGTCAAGGTGGTCGGCCAGCCGCACGGCGAACTGCAACAGCGGCATGGTCGGGTTGGAGGCGCCGCCCTTGGCAAAAATACTGCTGCCGGCGACATACAGGTTTTGCGTGCCGAATACCCGGCAGTTGCCGTCCACGACGCCCGTTTGCGCTGACGCGGCCATGCGCGTGGTGCCCATGTGGTGGGCATGGGGCGCCATTTTCAGCGGTATCGAGGTGTCATAGACAAACTCGTTGAGTTTGACGAAGCCCAGGCCCGTGTCAGCGAACTGCTTGGCCAGCTCGGTACCGATGCACTTGATGGTGTGGCGGTCATCGGCACTGAGCACCCAGTTCACGCTGACCTTCGGCACCCCCAGCGCGTCGTGCTCGTCGAGCAGCGAAATGCGGCTGTGCAGGTTGGGGAACTGCTCGATCATGGTACTGATCACGCCGTCACCGGGGCAGCTGAACTTGGCCACGAACTCGATCTTGCTGGAAATCCCCATGTCGCAGGCCAGGTTCTCGAGAAAATGCTTGACCTCGGCAGTGCGGCCATAGGTTTGCACATCGGCCAACAAGGCTGTGGTGACGTTGCCTTTGCCGGCCTGGTATTCGGCGAGGAAGGCATCGGTGGTGTAGTACTGGCGCGGCTCCGGGTCTTGCCCGGACTTGAGGATGAAGGTGCCCATCTCGATGTTCAGGTGCTCCATGAAGCACGCGCCAACCAGGCCTTCCTTGTTGACCACCCCCGCAGCCACCAGGGACTGGCTGTTCAGCAACTGTCGGGCATTCTCGATGGCCCCCGTGGCCAGGATGAAGTTGCGGGCCACCAACCGCTGGCGATTGCGCTGGTAGTCCGACAGCACCACCGCCGCCAGGTGGCCGGATGCCTGGTCGAATTCCAGGTCCACGCAGTTGCAATTGATGAACAGGTCCAGGCCCTTGGTCTGCTCCAGCGCCGTGGCGTATTTCTGGGCAAAGCGGGTCGGGGTGCTGAGCAGGAAACGGTCAGCTTCGAAGTCACCACCCTCGAGCGCAGTGTTCAGTGCCCGAAAATCTGCCCCGGCGGGCAGGTCGACGATATCCATGGCCACCGGCAGGTAGGGCTCGATCTCCGCATAGGCAATCGGCCAACCCGGCAACTCACCCGGTGGGGCCACGGCGAAGTCGGAAGCCGTGAAGGGCCGACACCGGCCGGCCCAATGGTTGGACGTGCCGCCCAGGTAACGCAGGCGGGTTTCCTCGGCATACAGCTCAAGGCCGGTCGAGGGGCAGGCGTACAGGGCTTGCGAATGCGGGGCGTACTCACGCCCCCCACCTTCGGCCAGCAACACGTTCCAGCCGGCTGCCGCCAGGCGTAGGCCAAGGGTGATCCCCGCAGGGCCAGCTCCGATGATGCAGAAATCGTAGTTGTCGCGCAGCGTCTTCTGCTGCTCATAATCGTGGATCATGCTGGCTGGTTCCGAAAATAGCGGGACGGCAGTACCCAGCCGTTGATCACCACGAACCCTGGTTTTTCAACCGGTTTGCCAGCAAACATCGCCGTGGCGCCGAACGCCGCGCTGCCCACGCCCAGCAGCACGCAACTCTGGAGAAAGCCTCTACGACCCAACTGCGCAGTACAAAAAGTGAGCTTCCCCATGATCCTGTGACCTGTCCCCATGAAAGTTACACCCAGCACGCAGCCCTACAGCCAGTTGAAGAAGGCCGTGAGCAACGCCCCGCACAGCGCCCCCACCAGCAGCATCGGTAGCACCACCAGCTCACGTTTGAGGCTGAAGATGCCCAGCTTGCGATTGACATGAACAACCAGTACCAGCGTCGGCACCGTGTGCAGGGCCACCCCCCAGATCGCCCATTGCACACCTCCCAGCGCCAGCAACAGCGGCAGGAGCCCCCACAGCGAAACCAGGCGGATGATGTTGTCCATGGCCTGGTACTTGGTGAGGCCCAACGCAATCCATACCTGATGAGCCAAGGTATAGCGCAATACGATGAAGGACAGCGAAAGAATCGCCAGCATTTGGCCAGCTTCCTGGTAGCGGTCATCGTACATCCAGCCAATCAGCAGTGGGCTGGCTGTGAGGAAGCCCCCGCAAATGAACAGCACCAGCAGGTCGACCAGCAAACGGAAGCGGTAATACAGGGTCTTCAGCCGCGCTTTGTCGTCGGCCCTGGCCGCCTCGCTGAACGCTGGCAGCGCCACGGCGCCGACGATCTTCATCAGCGCCGTCTGAACCGCGCCAAGGATGAGCACGGCAATGGAGTACACCCCCAATTGCGCCGCCGACATGCTGGCGCCAAACCAGATACGGTCACCGTACATGGCCAGTACCCCAACCATCGACGACAACAGGATCCAGCGGCCGAACACGATCAATTCGGTGAGTGCCGTACGGTCCCAGCGCAAGTGGTTGCGCGGGCCCTCCAGCGCGGTGTGGCCCAGCACAGTCCAGGCCACCGCCGAGACCAGGCCCGCGATGACCAGGGCCCAGATCGAGTGGGTCAGCACGCCCAGTACCAGCATCACCACCAGCCCGGCCAGTTGCGAGGCCAGGTCGACCAGCACCACGCGCTTCTGCTGGAAGGTACGCACCGCAACATCGATCTTGGTGGATTGGAAGCCCCATATCAGCGCCGACAGGCCGGTAACCGCCAGCACCATCGGCAGCACAGGGGCGGCATAGGTGGAGTCTGCCGGCCACAACTGCTGGTACTGCGCCACCCAGGCCGCCAGGGCCAGCAGCAGCGTCAGGGCGAACAGCACGAAGCCGCGGATGATCTGCACGGTCCACGCCGTATTGAGAAAGTCCGGGTCGTCGCCACGGTGGCTCTGGATGATGTTCTGGCGCAGGCCAACATCGGACAGCAGATGCAGGAGGACCGAAACGGTGGTGGCGATGACCATGACGCCGAACATTTCCGGCAGCAACAGCCGCGCCATGATGAGGTTGCCGCCAAGGCGCATGACCTGTGAAGCCACCTGCGAGACCAGGTTCCACGACCCGGCCCGCATGGCCCGCTTGCGCAGGCTCGCGGAGGCTGACACATCAATCGACGGCATGAATTCATTCTCTGACTGATTGGCTAAAAGTCACTATAGTTTCAATTAGCCACGATGCTAGTGCCCTGGCACGGAACTCAGCGCCTCACTGCCTGGCGGCGTCTTGGGAGCCCGGCCGGCGTTGCCACTCGCCCGAAGACAGTGTAGTTCCGCGACAGGGCAGCCGCCGTTTGCCCACCGAAGGAAAGGTGCACATAGCCGATGCCTGAACATTTTCGTGCGTTGATCGTCATTCTGTTTCTGGCGAGCGTGGTCTTCCTGTTGGCGCGGCGGCCGGCCACCGACCTGATTCCGCTCAGCGATTACAAGCGCCGGCGCAATTTGTGGTTCCTGCTTACCGTGCTGGCGTTCGTCTCGCACAGCTTCTGGCTGTACCTGGGCGCGGGTGCGGCCATCCTGTTGCTGGCACGGCGCCGCGAGCACAACCCCATGGCGCTGTTCTACATGCTGTTGTTCCTGATCCCGCCGGCCTCGGTGCAAGTGCCGGGGTTCGGCGTTGTCAATTACCTGGTCGACCTGAACCACATTCGCCTGCTGACGCTGTGCGTGCTGCTGCCGGCTGCGCTGGAGCTGCGCCGGCACCCCGACAGCGTGCGCTTTGGGCGCACCTGGGCCGACCGGCTGCTGGCCGCCGGGCTGGTGCTGATGAGCGTGCTGTACCTGCGCGAGACCACCCTGACCGATACCTTGCGCCAGGCCCTGTACCTGTATGTCGACGTATTCCTGCCGTACTACGTGGCGAGCCGTGGCCTGCGCCAGCTCAGCGACTTCAAGGACGCGATGCTGGCGTTCGTGCTCACCTCCTTCGTCATGGCCCTGATCGCGGTTGCCGAATACGTGCGCCACTGGTTGCTGTACAGCGCCTTGGTCGACGCCATGGGCGTGCCTTGGAGCATGTCCGGCTACCTGAGCCGTGGCGGCGCCCTGCGGGCCAGTGTCACCACCGGCCAGGCGATTGCACTGGGCTATGTGATGAGCGTGGCGATTGGCCTGTTCCTGTTCGTGCAGGGTTACGTGCAGCGGCCCTTGCACAGGGCCATGGGCGCCCTGCTGCTGGCGGCCGGCCTGTTCGCGCCGTTGTCCCGTGGGCCGTGGATTGGCGCAGTGGTCATCGTGGTGGTGTTCATCGCGCTGGGCAAAGGTGCGGTCAGGCGCCTGGCACTGCTGGGGGCGGCCGGCATGCTGGCGCTGCCGTTGCTGACGGTGGTGCCGGGCGGTGACAAGGTGCTGGACCTGCTGCCCTACATCGGCAATATCGAAAAGGAAAACATCACCTACCGCGAGCGGCTGATGGACAACTCGTGGATCGTCATCCAGCGCAATCCGCTGTTCGGCTCGTTCGACTTCCGCAACACCCCGGAAATGCAGGCGATGATCCAGGGTGAAGGCATCATCGACATCGTCAACACCTACATCAACCTGGCACTGCGCGTGGGGCTGGTCGGGCTTGGCCTGTTCGTGGCGTTCTTTGCCGTGGTGCTGCACGGTATCCGCAAGGCGATGCGCAGCTTCCCGGACAAGGACGACGAACGACGACAGCTCGGCCGCGTGTTGCTGGCAACGCTGATCGGCATCCTGGTGATCATCTTCACCGTCAGCAGTATCACCTTCATCCCCGTGGTGTACTGGTCGATCGCCGGTCTGGGCGTGGCCTACACCCAGATGGTGCGGCGGCTGCATGCCAGCCCCGCGGTGGCACTGGCCGAACCCGACCTCCAACCCAGGTAATGTTCATGAATGCGCTCGCCCTGCGTGGTTTCATCCGCCTTTCGGCCTTCGCCAGCCTGGCCTTGCTGCCACTGCCGGGCTGGGCGTCTGCCTGGCAGGTCAGTGTCGACGAGCACACTGGCCTGCCCACCGTAAGCCGTGGTGGCGGCCCGGTGATGAAAGCCAAGTTCGATTTCTGGGCCGCCAACTGGAGCTGGACCGGCTTCTACACCGACCTCAAGGTCAACGGGCCGTACCACTACACCCTGCTGGGCAAGAACAAGGAACTGGACTTCGACCTGGCCGCGGATATCCGCAAGGAGCAGGCGCAAACGCTGAGCTGGACCTTCGACCTCGATGCACACAGCCGCAAGGCCGGGGTGATGGGGGGCGGCATGGTGTTCCAGTTCGACCCTGCGCAGGTCACCGGGGCCATGGGCGCCCCGCAATTGCTGCCAGGCAACCGCGGCTGGTGGTGGGGCAACGCCGAGCAGGGCCGGCGCATCGAAATGCGCTTCGAGCCGCCCTTGGCCAAAGTGTATTTCGAGCGTGGCAACCCGTCTGAGCTGCGCGCGTTTCTGTACCAGGACCCGATCACTGCCGGCAAGCAACAGCTCAAGGCCGTGCTCAACCTGACCGGGGACATCGAGCTCGCACCCACCGCCACCGAACGCTTCGGCCTGGCCGACCCGGCCAGCTGGCCAGACGACCAGTTGGACTGGCGCAGCGCGCCGGTAGACTTGTCGTTCCTCAATGCAGCAGAAAAACCCGCTGGCAAGCGTGGCTTCGTCAAGGCGGTCGGCGAGCAACTGGTGTTTACCGACAACACCGCCGTGCGGTTCTGGGGCACCAACCTGTCGGCCTATGCGTTGTTCAAAAGCCCCGACGAGGAGATCCGCCAGCAGGCCAAACGCTTGTCGGCCCTGGGTTTCAACCTGGTCCGCCTGCATCATCACGATTCACCCTGGGTCAGCCCCAATGTGTTTGGCGACGGTACCTTGGTGCGCGACACCCAGCAGCTCAGCGCCGAATCGCTGCGCAAGCTGGACCTGTGGATCAAAGCACTCAAGGACGAGGGCATCTACATCTGGCTGGACATGCATGTGCAACGGGCGCTCACTGCCAACGACAATATCGAAGACTTCGACGAACTGGCCAAAGGCGAAGCGCGCATCGACCTGAAGGGCTACGCCTACGTCAACCGCAGTATCCAGCAGGCAATGAAGCGCTTCGCCGAGCAGTACCTGACCCACGTCAACCCATACACGGGGCTGGCCTACAAAGACGACCCGGCCATTGCCGCCGTGCTGATCACCAACGAGAACGACCTGACTCAGCACTACGGCAATGCCCTGATGCCGAACAAGGATGTGCCGCGCCACAGCGAACGCTACATGGCTGCCGCCAAGGCCTTCGCCAAACAGTACGACCTGCCCGCCGACCTGACTTGGCGTGCCTGGGAGCATGGGCCATCGAAGCTGTTCCTCAACGACTTGGAGCAGCGCTTCAATGCCGACATGATCGCCCACCTGCGCAGCGTGGGCGTGAAAGTGCCGATCGCCACCACCAGCACCTGGGGCGGCAACGGCCTGAGTGCGCTGCCGGCACTGAGTGTTGGCGATGTGATCGACGCCCATAGCTACGGGGACATGGGTCAACTGGAGAAAAACCCGCTGACCAGCGACGGCATGATCGACTGGATCGGCGCCGCCCAGGTGGTCGGCAAGCCACTGACCGTCACCGAGTGGAACGCCGAGCCGTTCCCGCTGCCAGACCGTCACTCGCTGCCACTGTACATGGCCGCTACCGCCAGCCACCAAGGCTGGGACGCCCTGCTGCAATATGCCTACAGCCAACAGGCGTTCAACCCGGGTTGGCGCACGGCAGACAACTGGCACGCCTACAACGACCCTGGCATGCTCGCCACCCTGCCCGCTGCTGCCCTGCTCTACCGCCGCGGCGATGTGAAGCCCGCCACTACCGACTATGTGTTCGCCCCGACGGCAGCCACCCTGTACAACCAGGAAATCACTCCGCGCAATTCGCCACTGCTGCGTACTGCCATGGAAAAGGGCCGCTTGCAGATCGCCCTGCCGCAAACGCCGCAACTGCCCTGGTTGAAACCTGCTGCCATCCCAAGCGGCGCGCACGTGCTGCAAGCCCCCGATGAATCGCTGCTGCCGGCGGATGCCAGCGAATCGACCACCGACACGGGCGAGCTCAGGCGTAACTGGCAACAAGGCCTTTACACCATCGACACGCCGCTCACCCAGGCTGCCACCGGCTGGCTGGGGGGGCGGTCGATCAGCCTGGGCGCTGTGCAGGTGCAGGCGACTACGCCCTATGCCAGTGTCGTGGTGCAGAGCCTGGACGACAAACCGCTGGGGCAGTCGCGGGACCTGCTGGTGTCGCTGGGCACCCGGGCCATGCCCAAGCCCGATGACAAGACACCGTTCAATGTCGAGCCGCTGGAAGGCCGCCTGACCATCCAGGCGCCTGCCGGCCTGAAGCTGTACGCCCGCGATGC
Organism: Pseudomonas sp. PARCl1; assembly: GCF_947311875.1. Classification (NCBI taxonomy): domain Bacteria; kingdom Pseudomonadati; phylum Pseudomonadota; class Gammaproteobacteria; order Pseudomonadales; family Pseudomonadaceae; genus Pseudomonas; species Pseudomonas sp. PARCl1. The sequence goes on along the minus strand of NZ_CAMZMX010000006.1, from coordinate 19,498 downwards.
ACAGGCGCAGTTGAAGGCGCTGCCTGTGGCCTACGACAACGGGCACTACACCCTGACCTTTGACGGCAGCTACATGTCCAACTGGCTGTTCTTGAAATAGGGCACATGGCCATCTACGCTCGATTCACTGCGTCGCTAAAACAGCAGGTCACAGGGGGTGCGCATGAAATGCCTGGTTGTCGGTGGCGCCGGCTACATTGGCTCACACATGGTCAAGCACCTGCAGGGCGCCGGCCATGAGGTAGTGGTGGCGGACCTGGTTTCACCTGGCCCCGGGGTTCAATGGGCCAAGCTCGACATTGCCGACGAAGCCGCACTGGATGTGTTGTTCGGCGTTGTGCATTTCGACGCGGTGTTTCACTTTGCCTCGTTCATTCAAGTGGGTGAATCGGTCAGCGCACCCGGCAAGTATTACCAGAACAATGTGGCTGCCACCCTTGCGCTGCTGCAGGCCATGGTCAACGCCGGCATCAAGTACCTGGTGTTTTCGTCGAGCGCTGCGGTGTATGGCAACCCGCTGTATGTGCCCATTGACGAAGCGCATGGCAAACAGCCGATCAACCCCTATGGCTTGAGCAAATGGATGGTCGAGCAGATTCTCGAGGACTTCGACCGCGCCTATGGTTTGAAGTCGGTTTGCCTGCGTTACTTCAACGCTGCCGGGGCCGACCCGGAGGGCCTGTTGGGTGAGCGGCATGAGCCGGAAACCCACCTGATCCCGTTGATCCTGCAGGCGGCATCGGGGCGGCGCGAGGCAGTCACTGTGTTTGGCCGCGACTACGACACCCCGGACGGCACCTGTATTCGCGATTATGTGCATGTGTCGGACCTGGCCACGGCGCATGCGTTGGCGGTGGACTACCTGCTGGCGGGTGGGGAGCGTACTGCGTTCAACTTGGGCAATGGCCTGGGCTTTTCGGTGCAGCAGGTGATTGATACCGCGCGTGGGGTAACCGGGCGGCAGATCGACACACTGGACGCCCCCCGCCGCGCCGGCGACCCGCCGCGGTTGGTGGCCGATGCCAGCAGAGCGCTGCAAGTGCTGGGCTGGCGGCCGGAGTTCGCCGCGCTGGAGCAGATCGTCCGGCATGCGTGGCAGTGGGAGTTGCAGTACCCCTGGGCCATACGCCAGGGGCGGTAGCCGAGAACAGCACGGGCCGCATTTGCTCCACAGTCGTCGCTAGCCACAGCGACACCGCCCGTTGAGGAGCAACTGTCTTTCTTAAAATTTGAAAAGCCTGCGCTATTCATTGTGGGAGCGGGCTTGCCCGCGAAGCAGTCGACGCGGTGTCTGGCACCGGCTGCGCCGGTGTTCGCGGGCAAGCCCGCTCCCACAGTAATTTGTGGGCGCGGTTTCACCCGCGGTAACTTAGCGTCGCCTCAGTAATAGGTACGCGGCTGTTCGTCAGCCTTGTTCAACACCGTACCAATCAGGTTGACCCCTGCCAGATGGTGCAGGCAGTCCTCGATTTCTTTCTTGTTGTTCATGCCATTGGCCACCACCAGCAATACACAATCGAACTTGGGTATGACGGTGATCGCGTCGTCGGAGCTCAGCAACGGCGGCAGGTCGAAAATGCAGATGCGCGACTCGTAGCGGTTACGCAACTCGCCAATCAGGTTACTCACCTTGGGCGACGACAACACCTCGGTCGACAACGGCACCGGCACCCGGGTCGGCAGCACCACGAAGCGCGGCAAGGTCGGGTTGACCAGGCAGTCCTGCAGTGGCGACTTGTCGTTCAGGAACTCGTTCAGTGCATGCTCCATCGGCAGGCCCAATGTGCTCCCCACCTTGGGCCGGCGCAGGTCGAAGTCCACCAGCAAGGCGGTCTTGGTGGTGTGGTGGGCAATACTCATGGCCAGGTTGACCGCCAACACGGTTTTGCCTGCCTCCGGCGTGGGCGAGGTGATGGCCAGGGTGCGCCAGCCGTTCTCGTCCATCAGCCGCAGCACCTGGGTGCGCAACAGGTCGATCGGCCCGTTCATGTTCGAGTTCTTGTTGAACGCCACAATTCGGTTGCGCTCCAGGTGGTCTGGATGCAGTGGCACCACCTTGGTGTTGACGTAATCGAACTGCCCCGGCACCTCCGCCAGCGCCGTGCCAGGGGCCGGCGACAGCGGCTGAGGGGTACTCGGTGTGACCTGATGAATAGTGTTGCCAACAGCCGGCTTGGTCCTGTCCATCACTGCATTCCCTATACGAACCGCGACATGACTTTGTACAGCAGCACATCCAGTGGCATGTAGTACACGTGCACCAGCACTATCATGATAGCCGCCAGCGCCAAGGCCGCCACGATCAAGCGGTTACGCCAGCGTTTGCGCCTGGCCACATCGGCCCGCGTCTCGATATACGGCAGTGCCACCAACACCCGTTTGCCCAGCAGGTTCTCCAGAGCACCAACGCCCCGCACCCGCTGGTTGAGCATTTCCAGCAACATGACCAGCGCGCCGCCACCGGCCGGCGCCAGAACCAGCCCCAGCGCGGCGATCTTCTTGCGGTTAGGCTTGATCGGCTTCTCGGGCAACAGGGGCGGCTCCAGCAGCACAAAGCGCTCGGCTTTGTTTTCCTGCTCCAGGCTTTCGGTGATTTTCGCACTCATTTCCTTGGCGCGGATTTCTTCGTATTTCTTGCGTGCGTTGTCGTGGTCACGCATCAGGGTGACCAAGCCACGCTCGACCTGCGGCGCTTCGAGGATCTCGGCTTCATAGCCTTCCATTTTTCGGGTCAGCTCGCGCTTTTGCTCGGCCAGCGAAGCGATGCGTTCCTGGGTGGCGCTCATTTTGGCGCGTACCCGGGCAACATCCAGGCTGACCGAAGACGCAGTGCTGGTGCGACCACCACTGGCCTCCAGCGCCTGAATCTTGCGTTTGACCGCCACCACATCGGGGTGGGCTTCCTTGTAACGGGTCAACAGCCGGGCGTACTCTGCCTTCAGGCTTGGCAGGTCCTGGGCCTGGTCGGCAGCGGCAGGGCGCGCGCCATCGGCAGCCTTGGTCGCCAGGCCGGCATTGGCCGCCGACAGTTCGAGCTCCAGGTAACGCAACTCTTCCTGCGCCGCCTTGTAGTCCCGGTCGACCTCACGGAACTCCAGCTCCGAACGCGACAGCATGTTCATGCGCAGCGTCTGGTGTTCGGGCAGTGCATTGGCATGTGCCTGCTTGAAATCGGCCAGCTGGTTTTCCAGGCTGGCCAGCTCAGCGCCCAGCTTGTTGGCTTCCTGGGTAAGAAACTCGGTGGTTTCGTTGGCCCGCTCGGTACGCTGCTTGAGGTTTTCGTTGAGGAACAGCGATACCAGCTCATCGGCGACCTGCTTGGCCACTTGCGGCTGCTTGTGCTCGAACGACACATTGAAGGCCACGGTCGCCTCGCCCCTGCCGCGCACGAACGTGGTAAGGGTCTCGACCACGATGGCGTTGCGCATCTGGTCGATTTTGTCGCTTTCGCCAAGACGCTTGTCGGCGAACAGGTCGTACTTGTCGATGATGCGCAGCAGGTTCTCGCGGGTCATGACACGCTGGCGGATCACCTCGATGCGCTCATCGGCAAAACTGGTGGTGTTGGTTGATACCAGCTCGGGCGAAATCTGCTGTGACTCCACCAGGATAGTGCCGGTCGACTGGTAGATCGGCGGCACCATCAAGGCCACCGCCACGGTCGCGGCCAGAATGACTACGGCACTCACCCCTAGCACCAGGGCTCGGTCCTTGATTATGGCGATGTAATCTCTGAGGGATAGCTCGTAGTCAGACTTCATGGGGCCACCTGCCTGAAGTTCAGATGTCGGGGTACCTGTACGTCAACGTCAAACCCACGATGGTTGCGGTTGCATCCGGTACGTGGTCCTGCTGGCGTTCCTTGTACATCAGCGACAGGCGCAGGTCCCAATACGGCGAGAACTCTCGGCTGGCCCATACGCTGTACGTTTGCAGTGTGTTCGGTGACTGCCCTTTGCTGTCTTGCCAGGCAGCGTCTGCGCCCACCCGGGTCAGCTCGGTAACGGCATAGCTCCACACCCCGCGTACCTGGTCCAGCTCGGCGAAGCCGCCTTCGGCACTGGCCACCGTGCTGCGTTCGGCGGTGAAGCTGGCATCGGCCCGCACACCGGTATAGAGCAAAGCCACGCCACCCTCCCCGCGTCGGCCGCCTTCATCGCCCGACACCTCGTTGACACCAATGTGGGCATCGGCACTCAGGCCATCGGCCAGTTGGTACTTGATGCCCACAGCCGGGGTGTAACTGTTGGAAGCGGTGGCGGTCAGGTCCTGCTCGGGCTCGTAGCGCCGCGCGCCGAAGCGGGTATACACATCGGCGCGCTCGCTCCAGGCATAGGTCCAGGTAAACACGTTGGCCAGTTCGTTGTAACCCGTCAGCGTGCTGACGTCATACCGGGCGCGGCTGTAGGTGGTTTCGTTGCTCAAGGTACTGCGCTCGGTAACCGCCTGGCTCCAGTTGCCGGTCAGGGTGTAGAGCTTCTGCGTGCCATCGGTGGTGATCACCCCGGTATCCAGCACGGTGCCCGACAACGTCGAGCTTTCGTTGTAGCGTGCCACCAGGCCAAAACGCCCGCGCTCGGTGGTGCGCTGCCAGCCCAGGCTGATGTCGGGGTCCTCGCGGTTATCGACTACGTTGGTGTCGGACGAGCGCAATACATTCATGCCCAGCCCCAGTCTCAGTTCGTCACGGTCGAAGGTGCCGATCAGGGTGTAATCGGGCGCGATGATCGTGCGCGTGATGCCCTTCTCGCCCGACGTCAGCAACAATGGGTTGCTGTCGTACTCGACGGATGTCGGCACCACCACCGTAGACTGCCAATTTGCCGCCAGGGCCGATTCCGTAAACGGCAAGACCAAGATTGCCGTTGCAATGCTAGTTGTTCTGAAAAGTGGCATTAAATGTTCTTATTGAAGGCAAGATCAAGGAACGACCAGCGTGTCGCCAGCCTGAAGTTGGATGTTGGTGGACATATCGCGCCCAGACACCAGGTCCTTATATCGCACGGGCAAGATCTTTTGGGAAGCGCCTGCGCCACGAACTACCTTGATCTCGCTTTCGTCGGCAAACTTGTCCAGGCCACCCGACATGCTCAGCGCCTGCAACACGGCGGTCGGCCCGGCCATTTGCACTGGCCCCGGCTTGATCACTTTGCCCTGGACATAGACCAGGTTGCCGGCGATGCTCTTGACGACAACGCTGACATTCGGGTCGGGAAGGTATTTTTCAAGTTTGGCAGCCACTTGCTTTTCGACTGCGGTTACATCGAGCCCGGCAACATTGATGCGCCCGGCCAGTGGGAAAGTGATGCTGCCATCGGGTAGTACGGTCGCTTCCTGGCGCAAGCTGTCTTCCTGCCAGACCGATACCATCACCACATCGCCAGGGCTGAGCAAATACGCAGAGCTGCCGGTATCGGCGCAACTGGCACTCGACCACACCGTCAACAAGCAGAACGCGGCAAACAATGAACGCATCATGAGGGTCCCTCCGGCCAAATGGCCCGACAAAGAGCACTGTATGAGAACAACGCACCAACTCTCGCTCCGCTTCGCGACCCACCACTGCCGCGACGGCCTCGGCCTTCCTGGAGGCCCTTAACTTGACGCTGTGCAGCCTGGGCTGCGGTGCCTGAAACCATGGACCTTCATGGGCTACAGGGAATATAGCAACGGTTGGTGAATTAACAAGCCAGCGGCAAAACCCCACCCCGCGACTTGCGGCAAAGGGTGTTCAGATTTTCCGGCGGTTGGCCACCGCCACAAAACCGACAACAGCGAACGCAAAGAACCAGCCAGCCGTTGAAACAGGAATGATACTGTTCTGGCTGATATAGGAATCGGCTGCACGCGCAGCGCCACTCAAGAGCACCAGCAAGAACATCGATTTGATTATCAGAGTCGTGCGCATACGCCCTTCCTTTAAACAGGAAAATCAATGAGTTATTGGCGAGGTAGTGCGGGGTTTGTGTCGCTGTTGAATTGAGCTTATGGGCACAGTGACACTACGTCAATGATCCGACACCATAATAAAATTCAATGGGCGGCAGGCAGATTCGTCAAAAAAACGACAGACAGGAAGTGCTGCATCCAGCCAGCTGCTGGATGCCAGCGTTTCACGGATGAGAAAGTGAAAGGTTCAGGCAGGCCTGCAACAGCGCCCTGCCCGGCTCATTCCTGGGCATGGTGAACGACCACCAGCAATTGCGCCGGCTGCGCGCCTACCGAGCGCAGGCGATGCGGGGTTTGCGCGTTGAAATGCAAGGCATCGCCCTGCTCCAGCAGCACCCGCTCGTTCATGAAGTCCACCTCCACCTGGCCCGCGTGCACGAACAGGAACTCTTCGCCCTGGTGCTCCTTGAAGGTCGGGTCGCTAAACTCCGAAGGCGGCTGGATCAGGAACGGTACCAGGCTGCGCTGCCCCACCTGGCTGGTCAACGCCGCATAGCCGGGGCCCTGGCCGTCACCCACCAGCGCCTGGCGCTCGCCGTGGCGCACCAGGCTATAGCGGCTCTGGCCGGCCTGCTCTTCGGCAAACAGTTCCTCGACATTCACGTTCAATGCGCGCGCCAGCTTCAGGGCGGCAGCAATCGACGGCGTGTTGAGGCCACGTTCGACCTTGGACAGGTAGCTTTTGGTCATGCTGGTCTTTTCGGCCAGCATTTCCAGGGTCATTCCCAGTTTCTTGCGCAGCAGTTTCAATCGGATAGACATGTGACGCGTGTTTCCCAGGCCAAGGCAGCCCGGGCATGATACGTGGAGCCGCCGCTCATGGCATCACCGGTGGCACATACTGCAGCGTGGTGCCCAGCGCCCAGAGCAATACCAGCACCAGCGGCACATGCACCAGCAGTTGCACGAAGGAAAAGCCGATCAGGTCGCGTGCCTTGAGCCCCAGCACGCCCAGCAGTGGCAGCATGTAGAACGGGTTGATCAGGTTCGGCAAGGCCTCTGCCGCGTTGTAGATCTGCACCGCCCAGCCCAGGTGGTATTGCAGGTCGTTGGCCACTAGCATCACGTAGGGCGCTTCGATGATCCATTTGCCGCCGCCCGACGGGATGAAGAAGCCCAGCACCGCCGAATACACGCCCATCAGCAAGGCATAGGTGTCGTGGGTGGCGATCTGGGTGAAGAACAACGATATGTGGTGGGCCAGGGTCTGTTCGTCCACGCCCTTCACCTGGGTGAGAATGGCCGCGATCGAACCGTACAGCGGGAACTGGATCAGCACCCCGGTGGTGGTCGGTACCGCGCGCGCCACGGCGTCGAGGAAACTGCGCGGGCGCCAATGCAACAGGGCACCGAGCATGATGAACAACAGGTTGTAAGTGTTGAGCCCGGAGATGGCGGTAATCGCCGGTTTGGTAGCGAACTCCTGGTACAGCCAGCCGGCAGCCAGGGCGACCAGCAGCAGAATCAGGATGGGGCTGTGCTCCAGCCACTCACCGGGGCGGGTGCGCTGGGGTGCCGCCGGTGCAGTGAAGCTGGGGTCCACGCCACACGCTTCGGCGCTGCGTGCGCTGTTCGGCCCGGGTGCCGTGGCGTAGGCGATGACCAGCGAGACGATGACCAGCGCCGCCAGCATTACCCCGGATTGCCACAGAAAGATGGTTTCGGTGAACGGAATGACGCCGGTGATCGACAGGATCGAAGGCGGCAAGCTGGCCGGGTTGGCCTGCAGTTGCGCCGCCGACGAAGACAGGCCCAGTGCCCACACAGCGCCCAGGCCCAGGTAGGCGGCCGCACCCGCAGCACGGTAATCCATCTTCAGGTCGGTGCGCCGCGCCAGGGCGCGCACCAGCAAACCACCGAACACCAGCGACAGGCCCCAGTTGAGCAAGGAAGCCAGCATCGAGATCAGGGCCACCCAGCACACGGCCGAGCGGCCATTGCCAGGGATACGCGCCAGGCGGTCGATCAGGCGTGCCGCCGGTGGCGAACTGGCGACCACATAGCCACCGATGACCACGAAAGCCATCTGCATGGTAAACGGAATCAGGCTCCAGAAACCATCGCCAAAGGCCTTGGCGGTGTCGGTCGGCTTGGCCCCCATGGCCAGCGCGCCGATGCACACCAGCAGCACCGCCAAGGCGGCGAATACCCAGGAGTCGGGGAACCAGCGTTCGGCCCAGTTGGAGCAGCGCAAGGCAAAGCGCGCGCTACGGCTGTCTTGAATTTCAGCGGCCACAGTGGCATTCCTTTTATTGGTTTTATGAGGTGAATCAGACAACGCAAAAACCCTGTAGGTACAGGTTCACTCGCGACCATGCCGGTAATGTACCGACACACTCAGCGGTGCAACCTGCGCCTACAGGGTTGGGTGGCGTAACGCCTTAGAACGTCATTTCCTGCACATCATCCGGCACGATCAATTTGCCGGCAGTCTTCTCGACGATTTCCTCGATGCTCACCCCTGGCGCGGTTTCGCGCAGGATGAACGCACCGTCTTCAATTTCCAGGTAGGCCAGGTCGGTCAGCACCTTGCGGATGCAACCGGCACCGGTCAGCGGCAGGCTGCACTGCGCCAGCAGCTTGGACTCGCCGTCCTTGGACGCGTGGGTCATGGTCACGATGATGTTCTCGGCGCCCGCCACCAGGTCCATGGCGCCGCCCATGCCCTTGACCAGCTTGCCCGGGATCATCCACGAGGCGATATTGCCCTGCACGTCTACCTCGAACGCACCCAGCACGGTCAGGTCGACATGGCCGCCACGAATCATGGCGAACGACTGCGCCGAGTCGAAGATCGAGGCACCCCGGCGGGCGGTGACGGTCTGCTTGCCGGCGTTGATCATGTCGGGGTCGAGGGTGCTTTCGGTGGGAAACTCGCCCATGCCGAGCAGGCCGTTTTCCGATTGCAGCATCACATCCATGTCGGCGGGTACATAGTTGGCCACCAGGGTCGGAATGCCGATACCCAGGTTGACGTAGTAGCCGTCCTTCAGTTCACGGGCGACGCGTTGCGCCATCTGTTCGCGGGTCAGTGCCATGGTCAGGATCTCTTTGTTGTTCTGGTGGAGGCCGCTCAGGCCTTGACGGTGCGCTTTTCGATACGCTTTTCGAAGGTGCCGACGATCACCCGGTCAACATAGATGCCTGGGGTGTGGATCTCGCTCGGCAGCAGCACACCGGGCTCGACGATTTCTTCCACTTCGACCACGGTGATCTTGCCGGCAGTGGCCGCCAGCGGGTTGAAGTTCTGCGCGGTGTTGCGGTACACCACGTTGCCGTAATGGTCGGCCTTCCAGCCCTTGACGATGGCGAAGTCACCGGTGATGGACTCTTCGAGGATGTACTTGCGGCCCTTGAATTCGCGAACCTCCTTGCCTTCGGCAACCGGCGTGCCGTAACCGGTGGCGGTAAAGAACGCCGGGATGCCGGCGCCGCCAGCGCGCATTTTCTCGGCCAGGGTGCCTTGGGGTGTCAGCTCCACTTCCAACTCACCGCTGAGCAACTGGCGCTCGAATTCGGCGTTTTCGCCCACGTAGGAGGCGATCATCTTGCGGATCTGCCGGTCTTCCAGCAGCACCCCCAGGCCAAAGCCGTCCACCCCGCAGTTGTTGGAGACCACGGTCAGGCCTTTGACGCCACGGCGCCTGATTTCGCTGATGAGGTTTTCCGGAATGCCGCACAGGCCAAAACCACCGGCCAGTACCGTCATGTTGTCGGTCAGCCCGTCGAGGGCCTGTTCGTAGGTTGCAACGCGCTTGTCCAGTCCGGCCATGCTGATCCGCCTTTTGTAGTTGTTGAACCGACGAGGCTGTCGGTGAGCGTGTGTAGCCATCTTCACCGCAAGCGACTGATTTGTTAATTTTGTTTTCATCATCGATTGATAAATTTCGCAAAATAAACGATAGGCCCGTCATGAACGTCAAGCAACTGCGCGCCTTTGTCGCCGTGGCCAAGTACCAGAGCTTCGCACAGGCCGGTGAACACCTGCACGTATCGCAACCGGCCCTGAGCCTGACCATCAAGGCCCTGGAAGAGAACCTGGGCGGCGCCCTGCTCAGCCGCACCACCCGCAGCGTCAGCCTGACGGCCGAAGGCGAAGTGCTGCTGCCGCTGGCGCGGCGGCTGCTGGCCGACTGGGACGATACCGAAGAGATGCTGCGGCAACGCTTCACCCTGCAACTGGGCCGGGTCTCGGTGGCGGCGATGCCGTCGTTCGCCGGTAACCTGCTGCCCCATTCCCTCAAGGTGTTCCGCCAACGCTACCCCAAGGTCAACGTCACCGTGCACGATGTGATCAACGAACAGGTGCAGGAACTGGTGCGCCACCGCCGAGTCGAACTGGGCATTGGTTTCGAGCCGGACAATACCGACGGCCTGCACTTCCACCCGCTGTACATGGACCGTTTTGTCGCGGTGGTGCCCGCTGACTCACCCTTGGCGTTGTTGAACCAGGTCAGTTGGGCGCAACTCATGGCCGAAGATTTCGTGGCCCTGCAGCGGCCGTCGGCGGTACGCCTGTTGATGGAGCAGAATGTTGCCGCCCAGCACGGCAAACTGGCCGTGGCTTTCGAAAGCCACCAACTGGCGACCATCGGCCGCATGGTTGCCAGCGGCCTGGGCGTTAGCGCGGTGCCGGCCCTGTGCATCAACCAGATGCAGGAACTGGGTGCACGCTGCGTGCCCCTGGTCGAACCCACGGTCGAGCGGCGCATTGGGGTAATTGCCCTGAGCGAGCACAAACTGTCCACCGCAGCGCAGGCGTTGCTTGAAGTTCTACTGTCCAATACACAGCCCCCGGAGGTGACATGCGTTACGTGAAACTGGCAGGCGCGAGCGTGCCGGCCATTGGCCAAGGCACCTGGTACATGGGCGAAGACCCTGGGCGCAAGGCGGCAGAGGTAGCGGCCTTGCAACAGGGTATCGAGCTGGGCCTGAGCCTGATCGACACCGCCGAAATGTATGCCGAAGGCGGTGCGGAGACCGTGGTTGGCCAGGCCATTGCCGGGCGCCGCGACCAAGTGTTCCTGGTCAGCAAAGTCTACCCGCACAATGCCGGGCGGCAGGGCATGGCAAGCGCCTGCGAGCGCAGCCTGGCACGCCTGGGTACCGAGTGCATCGATCTGTACCTGCTGCACTGGCGGGGCCAGCACCCGCTGGAAGAAACCGTCGACGCCTTCGAGCGTTTGCGCGAGCAGGGCAAGATCAAGCGTTGGGGCGTTTCCAATTTCGATATCGACGACCTGCGCGAATTGAACAACCCTGCCTGCGCCACCAACCAGGTGCTGTACAACCCGGCCCAGCGGGGCATCGAATTCGACTTGCTGCCCTGGTGCCAACAAAGCGCGCTACCGACCATGGCCTACTGCCCGTTGGCCCAGGCCGGGCGCTTGTTGCAGCACCCGGTGCTGGCAGAAATAGCCGAGCGCCATGGTGCCACGCCGGCTCAGGTCTGCCTGGCCTGGGTTACCCGTGATGATGGCATCATTGCCATCCCCAAAGCCGTGGCGCCCGAGCATGTTCGGCTGAATGCAGCAGCGGGTGCATTGGCCTTGACCCGCGAAGACCTGCGCGCAATCGACCTGGCCTTCCCGGCGCCCACCCGCAAGCAGCGCTTGGCGATGGTGTAGTCCGCCAAGGCATTTTCGTGAATGCGTGGTCGCGCCGCCGCGGGGTAGCCCGCGGCGTTAATGAAAGTCGCGGCTACGCACGTCCAACCCCTGCAACAGCGCGGTCACATCTTCCAGGCGCCGTGCTATCAGGTGGCGCACGCCATTTTGCTGCTCCAGCCGCCCGCTGACCTTGAGCAACTGCGCCCCCACCAGCGCCCGCCTTTGCCGCTCGGCCAGCGCCCGCCATACCACCACGTTGACCATACCGTGTTCGTCCTCGAGGGTGACGAACGTCACCCCGCTGGCGGTCTGCGGCCGCTGCCGCCCCACCACCAGCCCCGTCACGGCGGTGTTGTCGCCATGCTCCAGGCCTTGCAGTTCTGCAGAACTGCGGCAGCCCAGTGCCCGCAGCCGTGCACGCAGCAAGGTCAACGGGTGCGGCCCCAATGTGGTACCCAACGCCTGGTAATCGGCCACCAGGTCCTGCGCCACTGTCGGGGCCGGCAACTGCACCGCCACCTCCGGCACGGCCTGTACATCGGCAAACAGCGGCAGTTGCGCCTGCACGGCCGCCACCTGCCAGCGCGCCTGATGCCGGTCGCTGGCCAAGGCGCGAAGCGCGCCGGCATCCGCCAGGCAGGCCCGCGCGCGGGTGGCCAGCCCGGCACGCAGGCACAGGTCTTCCACGTCGCGCCATGGCTGCTGCGCCCGGGCCTGCTCCAGGCGCCTGGCATCGGCTTCGGCCAGGCCCCGGACCAGGCGCAAGCCCATGCGCAAGGCCAACGTGCCTTGGGCATCCGGCTCCAGCGTGCAGTCCCATTCACTGTGGCAGACATCCACCGGCCGTACCTCGATGCCCTGGCGCCGCGCCTCCTGCAGCAGTTGGTCGGGGCTGTAGAAGCCCATGGGCCAGCTGTTGACCAAGGCGCAGGTGAAAATCGCCGGTTCATGGCACTTCAGCCAGCTGCTGGCATAGCACAGCAAGGCAAAGCTGGCGGCATGCGACTCTGGAAAACCATAGCTGCCGAAGCCTTTGATCTGTTCGAAAATGCGCTCGGCGAATGCCAGCTCGTAGCCATTGCGCAACATGCCCTGCAGCAAGCGCTGGCGGTGCGGTTCCAGACCGCCATGGCGTTTCCAGGCGGCCATGCTGCGCCGCAACTGATCGGCCTCGCCTGGTGAATAGTCGGCTGCGACCATGGCCAGCTCCATCACCTGTTCCTGGAACAGTGGCACACCCAAGGTGCGCTCGAACACCTCTTTCAGTTTTGGCGACGGGTAGGTCACCGGCTCTTGCTTCAGCCGCCTGCGCAGGTAGGGGTGCACCATGTCGCCCTGGATTGGCCCTGGGCGCACGATGGCCACCTCGATCACAAGGTCGTAGAAGGTGTTGGGCCGCAGCCGCGGCAACATGGCCATTTGCGCGCGTGACTCGATCTGGAATACCCCCATGGTCTCGGCGCGGCTGATCATGGCGTAGGTGGCGGGGTCTTCGCTGGGGATGGTCGCCAGGGTCAGTTCACGGCCACGGTGGCGCTGCAGCAGGTCGAAGCAACGGCGCAAGGCACTGAGCATGCCCAGCGCCAGCACGTCCACCTTGAGCAGGCCGACCATGTCGAGGTCGTCCTTGTCCCACTGGATGACGGTACGTTCGGCCATGGCGGCGTTTTCCACCGGCACCAGCTGGTCCAGCGGCTGCTGCGAGATGACAAACCCGCCCGGGTGCTGCGACAGGTGCCTGGGGAAGCCGATCAACTCGCCGGCCAGTATCAGCACCCGCCGCAACAACGGGCTGCCAGCTTCGAACCCGGCCTCGGCCAGGCGTTGTTCGTCGGGTATGCGGTCGCTCCAGCGGCCACAGCATTTGGCCAGGGCATCGACCTGGTCCATGGGCAAACCCAGCACACGCGCGACATCGCGCACGGCACCTGCAGCATGGTACGTATTGACCACCGCCGTCAGCGCAGCACGGTGCCGCCCATAACGGCGGAACACGTACTGGATCACTTCTTCACGGCGGTCGTGTTCGAAATCCACGTCGATATCGGGCGGCTCGTTGCGCTCGCGTGACAAAAAACGCTCGAACAGCAGCCGGTGCTGCATGGGATCGAGCTCGGTGATGCCCAGCACGAAGCACACCACCGAATTGGCCGCCGAGCCGCGGCCCTGGCAGAGGATACCCTGGCGCCGGGCGAAGGCGACGATGTCGTGCACGGTCAGAAAGTAGCTTTCGTACCCCAGCTCTTCGATCAGCGCCAGCTCCGTGTCCAGCACCTGTCGCACCTTGGCGCTCGGCCCGTGTGGCCAACGCACGGGCAACCCCTGCTCGCACAGAGCACGCAGCCAAGTGGCCGGGGTATGAGCTTCAGGCACCAGTTCGCGTGGATACTGATAGTGCAGTTGGCCGAGGTCGAACTGGCAGCGCTGGGCAATGGCCAGGGTCTCGGCCAGCATCTCGGGCGGGTAGAGTTCTGCCAGTTGTACCGGGCTGCGCAAGTGCCGTTCGCCATTGGCAAACAGAAAACGCCCGGCTTCGGCCACCTGGCAATGCTGACGAATCGCAGTCATGCAGTCCTGCAACGCCCGGCGGCCGCGCACATGCATATGCACATCGCCACATGCCACTGCGCGGATACCCAGCTCGGCCGCCAGGGCTTGCTGGCCCTGCAGGTGCCGGGCATCGTCACTGCCACGGTGCAGGTGCACGGCCAACCACAGGCGCTCAGCAAACAGCCCGCGCAACCACTGGCCGGTGGCCGTATCGCCCCTGTCGCCCGCCACCCACAAGGCCAGCAAGCCGTGATGGTGCTGCTGAAGGTCATCCCGAAAAAGCTGGTACTGGCCCTTTTCCGCCCGCCGTCGGGCGCGGGTAATCAGTGCGCACAGGTTCTGGTAGCCCGCCAGGTCGGCAACCAGCAGCACCAGCTTGGGGCCGTCGTGCAGCTGCACTTCGCTGCCGACGATCAGCGGCACCTGGTGCACTTTGGCAGCCTGCCAGGCGCGCACGATACCGGCCAGCGTACATTCGTCAGTGATCGCCAGGGCCTGGTAACCCTGCTCTTTGGCCCGCCGGAACAGTTCGTCGGCGCTCGAAGCGCCGCGCTGGAAACTGAAATTGGACAGGCAATGCAGCTCGGCATACGGGGCGGGGTTCATGCGAACCAGCCCTGCAACCAAAGCGGGCCGGCCTGGCCCAGGTCACGGTAGGCCCAGCCACGCAGGCCGTCGCGGGTTTCGATGCGGTAGTAATCGCGGCGTACATCGCCACCATCCCACCAGCCCGACTCGATGCGCTCGCCAGGGCCCAGCAAGCGGTAGCCAGCCTCGTCCAGCGCCAGCGGCGCGGGCAGCAACCAACCAGGGCGACTGCCCGGGGCCACCGGCATGCCCCCGAGCGCCCCCTGCTCTGCCAGTTGCCAGGCACATTCGGGCCGGTGATCGGCGGCCGCGCTCAGGCCTTGGACAGCCTCATCGCCCAGCCGCGCGCGCAAGCGCTCGCGCAATTGCTCCCAAGGTTGCGCCTGTTGCGCCCGTGGGTCGAACAACGCCTGGTGTTGTGGCACAAAGGCTGGCAGGTCTTCGGCGACCAACCGCAGGTTGCGCACCGGGGCCGGAATACGCAGCGGCTCCAGGCGCCCACGGGCCAGTTCGAACAGCATCGCGGCGTCGCGCTCGGCGGCCAGCAAGCCGACCTTCAGCAACGTGTCCGGGCCTTCGACATGCTCCAGGTGCAGGCAAAAGCGCTGCACGCCACAATCGCGACCGGCCAGGAATGCGGCCAGGTCGTTGAGCATGCGCCGCAGCGGAAACAACAGCGCCTGGTGCGATTCAACATCGAAGTTCAGCTCCAGCCGGCTCTCGAAACGATCGGGCGGCAGGTAGAAGTCCAACCCCAGGGTGCGCAGGCCGAGCAACTGATCCAGGTGCAGTTGGACCTGGGCGGGAAAGCGTTTGGCCAAGGTGTCGCGCGGCAACGCCAGCACCTGGCCGAGTTGCCGCAAGCCCATGCGGGCAAAGGCTTCGGCAGCCTCTGGCGGCAAGCCGATGCGCTGGATGGGCATGTTCAGCAACGCGTTACGGGTGGCTTCGGCATCGGCGACCACCAGGCCATCGTGGGCATTGGCCAGCATGCGCGCTGCCACCGGGTTGCTGGCTACCACGATGCGCTGGCGCAAGCCCAGTTCAGCCAGTTCCTGGCGCAGGCGTGCTTCCATCACCGGCCATGGGCCGAACAGCTGCAGGCTTGAGCCCACCTCCAGCAACAGCGCACGCGGGTAATGCAGGCTGACCTGGGCACTGAAACGGTAGGCCCAGGCGGCCAGCAGTTGCTGCATGCGCTCGATGCGCCTGGGGTCTGTTTCGATACAGGTGAAACCATCGGCCAGCGCACGTGCAGCGGTCAGGGTTTGCCCGGCCCGCAGGCCGAGTGCCGCCGCTGCCGGGTTGACTGCCTGCAGTACCCGCCGCTGGCTGGGCCCGCCAATGATGACCAGGGGGTTGGCTGGGTCTTCGCGCTCGCGCAGGACGGTGTCCAACGCCATTTGCGGAAGCAGGATGCAGGCCCAGAGCATGTTGCATCAGCCCTGCCACTGGCTGGCAATGGGCAGGGCCGGCGGCATGCCGCCGCGGCTTTTCAGCACCCGCCATTGGGCTGGGCGGGTATCCACGGCGATGCGCAATGCTGCCGGTGACGGGTTGTGGGCGGCCTGCTGCGGCCGGCAGGCAAAGGCCAGCGCCTGACCGGTTTCCGCCGCCACTTGCAGGCGCCGCAGGGCACGGTCATCGGCACGCTCGGGCCAGCACAGCACTGCCGCGCAACTGCCCGAGCGCAGGCACTGCTCGGCGGCCCACAGGGCGTCAGCGGGCTCGGCGTTTACCTGCACCAGCCAGCGCAGGTCTACCCCCGCGGCCTGCCAGGCCGGCGCATAGGGAATGAAAGGCGGCGCCACCAGCACCACGCGGCTGGCTTCTGCGCTCAGGCGTGCCAGGGTTGGCCACAGCAACTGCAATTCGCCACAACCCGGGTTCGCCAACAGCAGTTCGCTCAATGCGGCTGCCGGCCAACCGCCTTCCGGTAAACGTTGGTCCAGCGCGGCATGGCCGGTTGGCTGCAGCCCCAGCGGTCGCGCCTGGGCCTGCCGGCCGCGCCATACCCGGCGCTGGTCCAACAACCGGTCGAGGTCGACCACCGCGCCCATCAGTCACGCCTCAGCAAGCCACAGAACACGCCTTCGATGAAGAACTCCTGTGTGGGGAGCACATCGATAGGCGCATAGGCTGGGTTACGTGGCAACAACCGGTAGTGCTTGCCCACGCGTTGCAGGCGCTTGATGGTGACTTCGCCGTCGAGCCGGGCTACCACGATCTGGCCATCACGGGCATCGGCCTGTTGCAGGATGCCGACCAGGTCACCGTCGAAGATGCCGTCATCGATCATCGAATCGCCACGCACCTTGAGCAAGTAGTCGGGGGTGCGCCGGAACAGGCTGGGGTCGAGCAGCAACTGCTCGTGGATGCCCAGGTCCGGGCCGATCGGGGCGCCTGCCGCCACTTGGCCGAGCACCGGGACTTCGAGCATTTCTGGCCGGCGCAGGGGGTCGGCCAGGCGAATGCCCCGCGCCTGGTTGGGGGTGACATCGATATAACCCGCCTGACACAGGGCGGTGATGTGTTTGCGCGCGACGCTGCGCGAGGCAAAACCGAAGCGCGTGGCGATGTCCGCCAGGCTCGGCGGCTGACCGTGGTCGCTGATGCGCTCGCGGATGAAGTCGAAAATGGCGCGGCGTTTGGGGGTAAGGTTGTTCATGGAGCACATTTGTACTCCTTTCGCCGCGCGCTGAACAGACCCCTTCGTCGTCTGCATTGGTTATGATCCCCCGGCTTGTGTCTTTCTGAACGGGATACCCCATGCTCACCGCCCTGCTGTTCGACCTCGACGGAACCCTTACCGACACCGACAGCCTGCACTTGCAGGCCTTTCGCCAACTGCTGCGTGACCATGACGGGCGCGAGCTGAGCCAGGCCCAGTTCGAGGCCCAGGTCAGCGGCAGGGCCAATGGCGAGCTGTTCGCCGAACTGTTCCCCGGCGCCAGTACCGAACAGTGCGCGAGGCTGGCCGACCGCAAGGAAGCCTTGTTCCGGGAGATGTCGCCGGCGTTGCAGCCCATGCCAGGCCTGCTGCGCCTGCTGGAACATGCCCAGGCCCACGCCATCGGCATGTGCGTGGTCACCAACGCGCCGCGGCTCAATGCCGAGCACATGCTCGCTGCCATGGGCTTGGCCCAGCGCTTCGAGCATGTGGTCGTGGCCGACGAGCTGGCGCGGCCCAAACCCGACCCACTGCCCTACCTTACCGGGCTGCAGCGGCTGGGCGCCGCGGCCGGGCAGGCGCTGGCTTTCGAGGACTCCTTGCCGGGGGTGGCTGCAGCCACTGCGGCCGGTATCTTTACCGTCGGCGTAGCCACCACGCAAACGCCTGAGCGGTTGCGGGCAGCGGGGGCACAGTTGGTCATCGCTGATTTCAACGATACCCAGTTGTGGGCATTGGTCGAGCAACGCCAGCGCGCTTGATCCTCGACAGCACCATTGAAGCCCTAGCCATCCCAACCACCGCGCTGCCCAGGCCACCCCATGCTGATCGACGAAGAACTCACCCTGAAAAAGCTGGAAACCTTCCTCGCCTTCATGCGCAGCGGCAACCTCAGCCGCGCTGCCGCCGAACTGTGCACCAGTTCGGTCAGCGTGCACCGTGCCATCCATTCGCTGGAAAGCGCCCTGCGCTGCGCCCTTTTCAAGCACGAAGGCCGGCAGCTGATTCCGCTGGAAAGCGCCTACGTACTGGAAAAGAAAGCCCGCCTGCTGATCCAGGACGCCGAGCAGATGGTGCGCCAGACCCGCGAAGCTGCCGGCTTCTATGCCGAGCGCTTTCGTCTGGGCGCGCTGTACTCGCTAACGGTAAAAACCGTGCCCAAGCTGGTGATGGGGCTTAAGCTGCGGCGCAGCGAACTGAACATCGACCTCACCCTGGGCTCCAACCTCGACCTGCTGCAGCGCCTGAAAAACCATGAACTGGAGGCCATTCTCGTCTCCCTGGACGAGAGCGTCAGCGACCCGGCCTGCGAACAACTGCCGCTGTTTTCCGACGACATCTTCCTCGCCGTACCCACCGACTCCCCCTTCGCCGAGCAGGCCGAGGTGGACCTGGCCGACCTCGCCGACTCCACCTTCATCACCCTGACCCAAGGGTTTGCCACACACCGCGATGGCGCCCGGGTCTTCCAGCAAGCCGGCTTCGAGCCAAAGGTGGCCATGCAGGTCAACGACATCTTCACCCTGCTGAGCATGGTCAGCTCGGGCGTGGGCTTTGCCCTGCTGCCGGGGCGCATCGCGGCCGTCTACGAAAACCGCGTCAGGCTGATAGCCCTGCAGCCGCAGTACCGTTTGCAGCAGCATATCGGCGTGGTGTTTCTGAAGGCGCGGGAGCGGGAGCCGAACCTGCTGGCCTTGCTGGCGGAATGCCGGATGTACAGCCTGGAGCGCTAGGTTGTTGCACTGGCAACGATGCAGGGCGGCACCAGGAGCGTAGTGCTGTCCACTTGAGCAGTTGGGGCCGCTCCGCGACCCATCGCAGGCAAGCCAGCTCCCAAAAGGATCGCCTTAGGGCTGACAGGTGTTTGTCAGAAGATATGCAGCGCCTGTGAGATCGAGCGCCGCCCGCGCGGCGCATCGCGAGCTGCGCTCGCTCCTACGTTTGTTTCGGGCCAGTAACCCCTGTGCCAGATGCGCGCGGCCGCCTTGTTCGTATGGCGATTTTGAGGCATGCGCCAAGGCGTTCGCGCGCAAATCCCACAGGAATAATTGGCCCGAAACAAACGTAGATACTCTGTTGGCGGTCAAGCTTTTCTGAGGTGTTCAGAGCTGAAAAGCTTGGCCGTATCAAA